>CAWVYD010000060.1:0-10039 GCA_963934185.1 uncultured Legionellaceae bacterium
TACCTATTATACATGAATGGTATCGGTCATTTGAATTTGATATAGCTATATCACTATCATTGGCACTCAAAAATTAGCCGTACGCTTGCACAAACGGGTAGAACAAACCAAGGTAATCTTTTAACAACGACCCATTCAATTCACCATACGCTTAGGTATTTCATATTTTGAAGAAAAAGACAATTAACATAAACTTATTTCAAGAGTAGATAAAGCCATACATAGGCCTAAAAAATCAGATAAACTGCGCGCGGCCATGATTTCACAGCCCTTTTAGGCGTCATAAAGATTCTTTATCGACCCCCATCCCCTTTCGTTACTAATTTTTACTCTGCCATCAGAGATTAAACTCGACTTTTCACTCATTCTTATAGAAAATACAAACTGTTCAGTACAAGGCGCATGTGTGACGTATTATTTTTTTGACACACATAGCACCTTAACACTTATAAGGAAGTACGCGTGACTAAAAGTAAGCATCCCCAATCAAGGCACATAAGATTAGCAACTCACCCAGGCAGCCATGGACCCAAACCACTGCCAATTCAATGGGGTGCGAGTGATCCGTTAACACGAGGACCACTCATTGCTACCACTACCGAATTAGACAAACGAAATGTCATTGGTACACACTCAGGATCTTACGCCATTTATCGCGCTTTAGCCGTGGCTGCTGGTACATTAAATCCACTTCATAAGGCCGATCTCACTAATACGTCACCCATTATGCCCATTGGCCCATTCCCTCAGTGGGAAGATCCTAAATGCATTATATCCATGGATCCTTGGGGCCATCTTGCAGGCACTGCGTTTAGTAATTTTATCGATGATGGTTATGATATTCGTCCGAGCATAGCAATCACCCAAGCTCGTATTAATTTACCTGAAATTAATGAGGCCATAAAATTAGGCCGATTAATACCAGATGGTAAAATTTTACTCGAAAATGGTGACATTGCGGTAACCAAAGCTGCCGTTGAACCCGTCTGGTATTTACCTGGTATTGCAGAACGTTTCAACATAGATGAATCTACCTTGCGCTACACTCTTTTTGAAAATACAGCAGGTATGTTTCCTGAACTTGTTACACGATCTGATCTCGATGTATTTTTACCCCCTATTGGTGGTAACACGGTTTATATCATAGGTGACGTTGCCTCAATCCCTGATGAAAGCAAACCATTAGCGTGTCGAGTGCATGATGAATGCAATGGCTCTGATGTATTTGGATCAGATATTTGTACGTGCCGGCCCTATTTAACCCATGGCATTGAGCTGTGTGTGGAATCTGCCCAACAAAAGGGTGCCGGCGTTATTGTATACAACCGAAAAGAAGGTCGGGCGTTAGGCGAAGTAACAAAGTTTTTAGTGTATAACGCACGTAAACGACAAGTGGGTGGCGATCGCGCAACCACTTATTTTGAACGAACCGAATGCGTTGCCGGCGTACAAGACATGCGCTTTCAAGAGCTAATGCCGGATGTTTTAAACTGGCTTGGCATCAAAAAAATTGATCATTTTGCGTCAATGAGCAACATGAAATATGACGCTATTATTAAAACAGGCATTAAGATCGTTAACAGGATACCTCTGCCAGATGACTTAATTCCAGAAGATGCCTCCGTTGAAATGGACGCAAAAAAAGCAGCGGGGTATTTTACGGATAAAAACGTACCTACAACAGAAGACTTAGACAAGTCAAAAGGACGAGATTTTAATGAATAATTCGTCACAAGCAATTTCAAAATTAAGAGATTTAGCCACCATTCGTGAACGATCTCAGCAACTATTTGATCGAGCGCTTAATAATGAAAGCCCGTATTTTGGCATTGATACATCAAAAATAGGTCCCTGCTGTGACTATGTTCTTTCCCTTGCTCGTCAAAGTAATCCATCCCTTAATGTTCCTTTTCATAGCCGTTGGCGTCACTTTTCTGTTGGTAACCTCGATAGAATAAACACATTAAAAAAACACGATTCTTTTCCAATCGATCCAAAAGAACAAGGCCGCTTATGGTATGAACTGACACTCATCAGTGTGTTACTTGATGCAGGTGCTGGTAACCAATGGCGTTATCTTGAAGAAAGCTCTAAACAGCTTTGGTCTCGTTCTGAAGGGTTGGCCGTTGCATCCTTTGATATGTTTCTAAGTGGTTTGTTTTCCTCGTCGAAGATTAACGCCTTACAAGCCGATTATGAAGGTCTTGATAAAATTAGCACTGAATGCATCGCAGACGGCATGCAAGTAACACCCAAAAACCCTCTGTTAGGCTTAGAGGGGCGTGCTAAATTAATTAACTCGCTGGCAAGCGTTATCAAAAGTAAGCCTGCTAGCTTTGCCAACACACAGCGACTAGGTGGGCTTTATGATCACGTCATTGAACAGGCAAGTGTTGGCAGCAAGAAAATTAATGCGCCCAAGGTTTTAGCTATCATTTTAGAAACTTTTTCTGATATATGGCCAGGGAGAGTTAGCTTAGATAATGAGAATTTAGGCGATGTTTGGCATCACAACGCTGTTAAAGGCGAAGGCAAAACCAATGGGCTAATTCCTTTTCATAAACTGTCTCAATGGCTGACTTACTCTTTACTTGAACCCTTACAATGGCAAGGCTATCAAATCCAAGGGTTAGAGAAAATGACCGGGCTTGCAGAGTATCGTAATGGTGGATTGTTTATTGATTTAGGGGTCATAACCATTAAAGATAACGCATTGCGAACCGTAGCTCAAGCGCCGGAAAGCGAAGCCATTATTGAGTGGCGTGCTTTAACCATTTGCTTGCTAGATAAACTTTGGCAAGATGCATTAGAGAAAACCCAAAAAACAGCAGCGGACTTTCCCTTGGTTTCTTTTTTAGAAGCAGGTACCTGGAAAGCAGGTCGCGTAACGGCATTTAAAAATAACCCTAATGGACAACCCCCCATCGCTATCATCAGTGACGGCACCGTATTTTAAAGATAAGGAATCATCATGACAAAAAAAATAACTGAATTATCTCACCCTTTATTGCAACATAAATTATCAATTATGAGGCAAAAGGACACAAGTACCGCGAAGTTTCGTACGATATGCCATGAAATATCGATGCTTATGGCCTACGAAGTATCACGCGACTTTAACTTACGCCTTGAAACCATTGAGACGCCATTGGCCAAAATGGAAGCCCCTTTTATCGAAGGGAAAAAAATAATTTTTATTTCCATTTTAAGAGCTGGTAATTCCTTACTTGATGGTATGTTAACTTTAATTCCTTCAGCTCGCGTTGGCCATATTGGATTATACCGCGATCCTAAAACACTTATTGCCGTTGAATATTACTTAAAACTGCCTCAAAATGTAAAAAATCGAGATATGATTGTGGTTGACCCAATGCTAGCAACCGGTCATTCAGCCATTGCCGCTGTTACTCGTCTTAAAGAAGCACAACCGAAATCCATTAAATTTATTAATCTAGTATCAGCGCCTGAAGGCATTGATCGCTTTCATGAGGCTCATCCAGATGTTGAAATAATTACAGCAAGCATTGACAGCCATTTAGACGATAATGGTTACATTGTACCTGGCCTAGGTGACGCGGGTGATAGATTCTATGGAACCCGATAAAGTATACTTAAAATAGTAAAGAATACTTGACAAAAGACAGTGACGCAGGCATCATCGTCCCTTTTTAAAACAAGCTAATCAAGCTTTTAAAAAATGCATTGCCTTGAAGACAATGCACATTATTTATTAACTTTAAAAGAACTTGAATACAGTTGGAGTAATAACACCGTGGCAAATATTAAATCAGCAATTAAACGCGCTCGACAAAATCCTAAAAGACGTCTTCATAACGCAAGCCGTCGTTCAAGCATGCGTACTTACATCAAAAGTGTATTGAAAGCTATTGACGCTGGCGATAAAGAAGCGGCACAAAGCAACTTCGTTAAAGCACAAAGCATGATTGACAATGCAGCAAGTAAAGGCTTAATTCATAAGAATACTGCAGCAAGAACCAAAAGCCGTTTATCTGCGCGTGTTAAAACATTGGCTCAAAGCGCTTAATCATACGATTAAGTTTGTGAGTTTTAAACCCATGAATAATTATTTATTCATGGGTTTTTTTTTGAGTTTAGAGTGTGTTAAAAACTAGTTTTGTTGTGAAGGAATTGTAAACCTACCCTAGGAGAAGCATTAAATGAATGATTTAATTAAAGCCATCGAAGCAGCCTACCAATCCCCTGAAGATGAGACATTAATCAGTAAAGCTCACCGCGTGTTCTTAAGCCATATATTCATATTACCCATACGTAAAGATACAAAAAAAGGCGACGAACCAGAAGCGCTTTATTATAACGAAGATAACAAACAGTTTTTACCACTGTTTAGCAGTGATGATTTATTTCGACAATGGGCAGGTGATTCTGTTAATGACATGGGCTGGCTAACCATTCTCGGTAAAGACGTCATACTTGGTACCAGTGACGGCGCTTACTTATGCTTAGATATAGGCCAAACTCACTACAAAGAATTAGCACCAAGTGAAGTACAACGCCTCAGGCAGGTTATTTTAAAACTAGAAAGAATTGTTAAAGCTGCAGCCGTATAATACATAATTTCGGCAGCATCATATTTTTTTGTATAACGCCATGTTATACAAAAAAATACCGCTGCAGAACATCGGAAAACTAAGCGATAAGATCGATAACTTGGTAACTTAAAAAAGCCCCTGCAACTGCTGCAGCCAGTTTAGCGACCGTCGTAATCGTGGAAGGTTTCACTGTCTCAAAGGCTTCTTCATTAACCGCAGCTTCTTCTGACCAATGTATTTTTTGAGCATTGATAAACAAACTTGTTGCTAATGCTGGCTCAAGAGAAAACATGGATTCTTCACCATAAAAACAATCCCACCAACCTTGGCTCCATAATTGACTTTCTTGATCACCACGACCTTCAAAAGGATTTTCGCTTTCATCAGCGCCTTCAGTAGACATTAGGAAACCATGTCGATAACATTCTTCCAGTGATGGGTTATCAATCTCAAATAAAAACTTAACGTGAGGTAGTATCTCAGCCGTTGTATTTTCTTTCATGGTGTGTTCCCCTATGTCTATTGTATAAATACTTTTGCACTAAATGTTCTTAACTTAAATTTAGTATAGTACAACTCTCTGAACTTAAAGGTGAATTTACACTATTTTTTCACTTGCATAAAAAAATTACTCATGTTAATAGTCATGATTAATTAAGGCGCTAAACGTTTGATTTTCCAATCATTTATTGATTTTTCAAATAATAATCGATCATGCAAACGATTATCTCGACCTTGCCAAAACTCCATTTTTATCGGTGTAACCGCATAACCACCCCAGTCATTTGGTCGAACAATTGGTTCTTGCCCATATTTTTCAATTAAGTCATTCATTTTTTTTTCAAGAAATAAGCGAGAATCAATCACATCACTTTGAGGCGATGCAATGGCTGCAATTTGACTTAGCCTCGGCCTTGAATAAAAATAGTCATCATTTTTTGTATTGCTTAGCTTCGTTACCGTTCCTTGTATTCGGAGTTGCCTTGCCATAAAAGGCCAAAAAAAGTTAAGCGCCACCTTCGGGTTAGCTTCAATTTGCTTTGCTTTACTACTGGAATAATTAGTATAAAAAATAAATTTTTCTTGTTCTACGCCTTTTAATAACACCACCCGTGAATCAGGCCAACCTGACTCATCTTGGGTTGATAACAACATAGAGGTAGGATCATAATTATCTGTTTTAACAACTTCATTTAACCAACTTTCAAAGAGCAGGTAAGGATCCATTTTATTCAAATCCTTATCTAAAGATAAACCACCATACTCACGTCTAACATCAGCCATTGATTTAATCATTTTAATACTCCTTAGTACTTAGGATTATTTATACTGCGCGCGGCCATAAATTACGATTTTGAGCGTATTCTTTTATGCGCCATAAGCCTTTTAAATCTTATGCGTAGACTAACCATACCCAAACTCCTTGGCAAGGCGGGTTTTGAGCTTCGACAAATCGCCTAGATTTGTTTTTGCTCGACGCACACATTAAATCTTTGTTTTAAAATGACTTGTTTAATTTATTTAGCTAAAGAGATTATTTCTCCACTAAATGGTTAAAGCAGCAGCATCACTGGTGATGGTAATGTTTTAACCATTTAGTAGGGAGATAATATCGAAGGCTAAAACTCGCCTTTCTATGGAGTTTGGGTATATGCCCTGCAATTTAAAAGACTTATGGCACACAAAAAAAAAAAGTTGAAAGCGTAGTTTATAACCGTGCGCAGTATAACAGACCTTAGAAATAATAAAAAAAAACCCGCAATAAGCGGGTTTTAAAATTTTAAAATTATTTTTTATAGACTACCAACCTGTAATCTCTGCAAGCGCTGCCGCAATATCAGCAGGTGAACGCACCGTTTTAACGCCCGCAGCTTCTAAAGCCTTAAACTTATCTTCGGCTGTTCCCTTACCACCAGAAATAATCGCACCGGCATGGCCCATACGCTTACCTTCAGGCGCAGTAACACCAGCAATGTAAGAAACAACAGGCTTTGAAACGTTTGATTTTATGAACTCAGCTGCTTCTTCTTCAGCAGTACCACCAATTTCACCGACCATAACAATCGCTTCCGTTTGAGGGTCATTTTCAAACAAAGTTAAGGCATCAATAAAAGTCATGCCAGGGATAGGATCACCACCAATGCCTATGCAAGTGCTTTGACCAAAACCAGCATCTGTTGTTTGTTTAACGGCTTCATACGTTAAGGTACCTGAGCGAGAAACAATGCCTACTTTACCTGCTAAATGAATCGGTCCTGGCATGATGCCAATTTTGCATTGATCAGGCGTAATAATGCCTGGGCAATTAGGACCAATTAAAACAGAATCACTGTTATTATCCATATAGGCTTTAACTTCAAGCATATCTAAGGTTGGAATACCTTCAGTAATACAAACAATCAATCGAATGCCTGCATCAACTGCTTCGATGATGGAATCTTTACAAAAAGGCGCAGGTACATAAATGACAGACACATCAGCAAAGGTTGCTGAAACCGCATCCGCAACCGTATCAAACACCGGCAAACCTAAATGCGTTTGACCGCCTTTACCTGGTGTAACGCCGCCAACCATGTTTGTTCCGTATTCAATGGCTTGCTCTGAATGAAACGTACCTTGTTTACCAGTAAACCCTTGGCAGATAACTTTTGAATTTTTATCAATTAATACACTCATGCTCGCTCTCCTACCACTTCAACAATCTTCTTCGCTGCATCGTTTAGATTAGTTGCTGGAATGATGTTCAATGAACATTCAGACAACTTCTTCGCGCCAGCTTCAGCGTTATTACCTTCAAGACGAACAACGATGGGTAATGTGGTATTAACTTCTTCAACCGCTGCGATGATCCCTTCAGCAATAAGATCACATCGAACGATACCGCCAAAAATATTAACTAGCACCCCCTTTACGCTGCTATCAGACAAAATAATTTTAAATGCCTCTGCAACACGTTCTTTTGTAGCGCCGCCACCAACGTCCAAGAAATTAGCAGGCTCGCCGCCATGAATCTTAACGATGTCCATCGTTGCCATAGCAAGACCAGCACCATTAACCATACAGCCAATTGTGCCATCAAGAGGAATGTAATTTAATTCCCATTCATGCGCATGATTGACTCGCTCATCTTCTTGAGTGAAATCACGAAGCTTAGACAATTCTTTTTGTCGATACAAAGCATTTTCATCTAACGTTACTTTTGCATCCAAACACAGCAAATCATCCGTAGCAGTAATAACCAATGGATTAATTTCAAGTAATGCAATGTCACACTCAACAAACATTTTACCAAGGCCCATCATTAAATGAGTAAATTGCTTAATTTGTTTGCCTTTTAATCCAAGTTTAAATGCCACTTGGCGTGCTTGATAAGGCATAACGCCAAGCATAGGATCAATTTCCACATTGAAAATTTTCTCTGGTGTTTCTTCAGCTACTTTCTCAATGTCTACGCCGCCTTCGGTAGATGCCATAAAGACAACACGTCGGCTAGCTCTATCAACCACAGCACTTAAATACAATTCTTTTGCAATGTTGCATGTTTCTTCAATTAAAACGCTATGCACTGGCTGACCATCTTTATCCGTTTGATAAGTTACCAAACGCGTGCCAATCATACCGTCAATTGCGCGTACTAGATCTTCTTTATTATCAACAAGTTTAACACCACCGGCTTTACCACGTCCGCCAGCATGTACTTGCGCTTTAACTACCCACTTGTTGGTTTCTAATTCATCAACAGAAGCAAGGCCTGCCTCTGAAGAATCAACCACTACGCCCTTTGATACCGGCAATTGGTATTGGGCAAACAAACGTTTTGCTTGATACTCATGTAGATTCATAACGTCACCTTAAAAATTTAATCAATAATATTATACATCTAATAATAAACGCGTTGGATCTTCCAATAATTCCTTTACATTAACCAAAAACTGAACAGACTCTTTACCATCAATTAATCGATGATCATAAGACAGTGCAATGTACATCATTGGACGAATAACGACTTGGCCATTTTCAGCCACGGGTCGATCTTCAATTTTATGCATGCCTAAAATACCCGCCTGCGGCGGATTAATAATTGGCGTAGCAAGCAATGAACCAAAGACACCACCATTAGTAATGGTAAACGTGCCACCTTGCATCTCTTCCAGTTTTAATTTTCCATCTCTTGCTCGTAAACCATAGTCACGAATACTGATTTCCATGCCAGCCATGCTCAATTGATCGGCATCTCGAACCACCGGTACAACTAAACCACGTTCCGTCGAAACAGCAATACCTATATCAAAATAACCATGATAGACAATGTCAGTACCATCAATTGACGCATTTACCGCAGGGAATCGTTTCAATGCTTCAACCACTGCTTTTGTGAAAAAAGACATGAAGCCTAATCGAACGCCATGCTTGTTCTCGAACTCTTTACCATATGTGGCACGAAGATCTTTAACGGCCTGTAAGTTCACTTCATTAAACGTTGTTAACATCGCTGCTTCATGCTGTGATTGAACCAAACGTTCAGCAATTTTTGTGCGTAATCGAGACATTGGCACCCGGCGTTCTTCTCGTTGCCCTACAGGCGCAGGCCTTACTACCTTAGTTGCAACAACAGGACCTTTTGCTAAATGCGCTTGTACGTCTTCTTTAGTAACACGTCCACCTTTACCAGAACCAGTAATGGCAGCAACAGTTAAGTGATGCTCACTTAACAAACGGCGTACCGCAGGACTAACCTCGGTTGCATCCGTCTCACTAGAAGACTTAGCTGTTTCCTCATCCAACGTTTTGTCTGATGAACCCGTTGCCACTTCAGCAGCACCCTCTTTAACGGTGCCTAAAATTTGATTAGACAAAACCGTAGCGCCTTCACCATGAAGAATTTCACCAACAATGCCATCACACGGGGAGGGTACTTCAAGCACAACTTTATCGGTTTCTAAATCGACTAAATTTTCATCGCGAGCAACAAACTCACCCACTTTTTTATGCCACGCCGCGACAGTTGCATCAGCAACTGACTCGGGTAATTGTGGAACTTTTACCTCAATAGACATAATTGCCCCTTACTTTAATTGTTATTTATACTCGCGATACAAAACGAGTACATTACTAATCCGTTACTTACTGAACGTCAGCAAGCGCCTCATCCACTAATTGATTTTGCTGCTCCGTATGAAATCGCATACTGCCTACTGCTGGCGCGGCAAAAAAATCTCTACCGACATAACGCAACGTCTGCTGCTCACTTAATACATTAAGCATATGATGTTGAGATGAGAACCAAGCGCCTTGATTTTGAGGCTCTTCTTGACACCAAACCACGTCCTTCGCATTTGAATAAGCATCTAACTGTGCTTTTAACTCTTTATAGGGAAACGGATACAACTGCTCTAAACGAATAATAGCCACTTCGCTTTCTTCATTTTCGCGTCGTTTCATCAATAAATCGTAATAAACCTTACCAC
>CAWVYD010000061.1:0-9968 GCA_963934185.1 uncultured Legionellaceae bacterium
GCCATAAGGTGCGAAGCGCCGGCCGATACTCACACTAATGCCTTAATTCAATGGCTGTGGGCCCCTGCCAATGATTTATGTGAGCGTTGATCTTAGGTTTTTTTACGTTTAAATACACTTGAAGCCAGCAAACGAAGTGGCTTACGCCCTCGAGTCAACATCGATGGTAAATCAGGCGCAGCAGCCATAGCCAACATTCCTTTTACCATGGAATTATTTAAGCAGAGCCGCAAAAAAAGAAAATGTGCTGCAATTCATGAAGAAAAAGAAACATCAGCCCATCATTAAACTTAAATAATAAATCATGCTTAAAAGGCGCAGATCTACGTGCGCCTTTCGCAAGATCCCCACGCTCCTCCAACATGATTATTTTCAAAAAAAGACAATGTAGGCTGACTTAGGGTAGACTAATTATTTGTATTATAAAGATAATTTGAAAATGACTCGACCCATAAAATTAGCCTTAGGTTTAAGCGCTGCATTGATTACCTGGATGGCTGCCGGCCCTTTATTACGGATTAACGTCAATGCGCCGCAGGCAGCAATGCAACACACATTATCGCCTCAAAAAATGCGTGTGGTGGTGGTGCAGTCTAAGGCACAACGGATTGAACCATTAATTGTTGCCAACGGACAAACTGCGCCGAGCAAAGAAACCACTCTAAAAGCGGAGATTATTGGCGTGGTCGATAAAGTGCTTAAACGTGAAGGCGCACATGTCAAAAAAGGCGAGTTGTTGGTCTCACTTAAATTATCTGACAAAATGGCTCGTTTAAACCAAGCCAAGGCTAAAGTGATTGATGAAGAAAAAACATTACAAGCCATGCAACGACTTCGTCCACAAGGCTACAGCGCTGAGACAAAATACTATGATGCCAAAACAGAGCTAGCCAAAGCCAGAGCGCTGTTATTAGCCGTTCAAATTGAACTATCAAAAACGCGCATTATCGCTCCGTTTGATGGGATCATCAGTGAGCTCATCGTTGAAGAAGGCGATTATTTAAAAGCCGGCAATAAAATTGGTTTTATTGTTAATAACACCCCGTTAATGGTTGAAGTAGGCATTGCGCAAACAGATATTAACCAAATTAAACCTGGCGCAACATCAAGCATTCATTTAGCAACCGGAGAAACGCTTATCGGTAATGTCTGCTTTATTTCGCCAAAGGCCGATCCTGCCACACGTATGTTTAAAATTGAAATAAGAGTGCCAAACCCTAAACACTTACGAGCAGGTATTAGCACAGAAGCCACCATTTCTGCGCCCACGATATTAACCCACTTTATTTCTCCAGCACTGCTTAGCATTAATATTAATGGCATCATTGGCGTTAAAACCATTGATAAAAAATCCATTGTCCACTTTGTGCCAGTAAACATTGTTCGCGCCAATTCAAAAGGCTTATGGTTAAGCGGCTTAAAAAATACCGTTACGCTGATATCGACAGGGCAAGGGTTTGTTGAAGACGGAGAGTCGGTTATCGCTGTTGAAGAAAATAAGGCAACGAGTCAGTCATGAAAAAAATCATCGATTTTGCCTTCTCACACGTAAGAGCCATTTTATTGATTTTGGTTTTTTTATTTCTGGCTGGCTGGCAGTCGTATCAAAAGATTGCCAAAGAATCCGCGCCAGACGTTCCCATTCCCATTATTGTCGTATCGGTTGCACAAGAAGCGGTCTCCGCCCAAGACGCTGAGCGACTATTGCTTAAACCTCTAGAAAAAGAGCTTAAATCGGTTGAAGGCATTAAAGAGATAAGTGGCTCAAGCAGTACCGGCATGGCTTCCGTAACCTTAGAGTTTGATGCTGGATTTTCCAATGAAAAAGCCCTACTGGACGTTCGTGAAAAAGTCGACCTTGCCCGCGCCGAACTACCCGATGATGCCAAAGAGCCGCAAATAAAAGAAGTGAACGTAGCACTTTTTCCCATTTTATCTGTTGCCCTATCAGGCAGCCTGCCCGAACGTGAACTGCTCATCATTGCTCGAAAATTACAAGACGGCTTAGAAGCATTACCTGGCGTACTGGAAGCAAACATTGGCGGTGACCTCACTGAAGTGCTGGATGTAATAACCGAGCCCACACTGCTTGAAACCTATGGGATTTCACTGCTTGACCTCATTACCTTAGTCGACAGAAACAATCAGTTAATTGCAGCAGGCGCCATTGATGAAGGCGCTGGCAACATGGTGTTAAAAGTGCCTGGGCTGATTGAAAAGACACAAGACATTAACCAACTGCCGCTAAAAAGCGTTGGCAATCAAGTGGTTAAATTACAAGACGTTGCTACCTTAAGCTATGGCTTTAAACGACCACAAACCATTGCCCGAATTAATGGTAAACGCGCCATTGTACTTGAAATAAAAAAACGCATGGGCGCAAACATCATTAACGTTGTTAGCTCCGTTCGTCAGTTCATTGAGAAAAATCAACACGCCTTCCCACACAACTTACGCATTGATTATTTTCAAGATGCCTCCAAAAAAATTAAAATCATGCTAAGCGATCTGCAAAATAATATTATGTCAGCCATGATTTTGGTCATACTAATCGTTATTTCTGCCTTAGGGGTTCGCCCAGCTTTACTGGTAGGTCTGTCCATTCCTGGCGCCTTTTTAGTAAGCATCGGCACCTTATACCTTGTCGGCATTACCTTAAATATGGTGGTGTTATTTAGTTTGATTTTAGTCGTTGGCATGTTAGTTGATGGCGCGTTGGTCAGCACAGAGCTGGCGGTAAGATACATGCACGAAGGTAAAACATCCCTGCAGGCTTTTTCCCTTGCTGCAAAGCGCATGGCTTGGCCCATCATCGCTTCCGTTGCCACTACGCTCGTTGTCTTTTTACCTTTATTACATTGGCCTGGCATGGTGGGTAAATTTATGCGCTATTTACCCATGACGGTTATCATTGCCCTGGTCGCTTCTTTATTTATGGCGCTTATTTTTATTCCTGTTTTAGGCTACTGTTTGTTTTCAAAAAAAACACCAGCCGCCTTAAACGCAAAAGGCGTTGCCTTAGAAAATGAACCTGTCAAAAAAGAAACGTTAACCGGCTTAATGAAATACTACATTGCTACCTTAGACAGGTGCTTAAACCACTCAGGAAAATTATTGGTTTCTGTTATCGTGTTTTTTATGCTTAGTTGCTTTTCTTACGTTAAATTTGGTGCTGGCGTTGAATTCTTCCCAAAAATTGATGCCGACTTTATTCAAGTGCAAGTACTCGCGCGAGGCGACTTATCCATTAAAGAAAAAGACGCGTTAGTCGCGAAAGTCGAACAAAAGCTCAAAGGCATGAACGACTTAAGAATTGTCTACGCGAAAACCATTGGCGATGCCACGAAAGTGCGAAAGGCACCCGCTGACACCATTGGCATTGTCCAATTAGAATTAAACGACTGGCAGCATCGTGGTAAACAGTCAGATATTTTAAACGAGCTGCGCCAAAGAACAGAGGCTGTCCCAGGCATTAAAATTCAAATTAGGCAAAAAAAACAAGGCCCAAAATCAAACAAGCCCATTGAATTGCAATTACGCTCTTACGATATGAACGCCTTGTTAAGTGCGACTCAAAAAATTCGACAAGCACTTAACGGCATCAGTGGTTTAACCGATGTTGAAGACACCCTGCCGTTGCCTGGCATTGAATGGCATTTAGAAATTGATCGCGAAGAAGCGGCGCGCTTTAATATTAGTGTGGTTACCTTAGGCGCCGTGATTAAGCTAGTTAGTAATGGCCTTAAAATTTCTGACTATCACCCTTCTGATACTGACGAAGAAGTCGACATTCGTTTGCGATTTCCTGCCAGTTATCGCCACTTGGATCAATTAAAGCAGCTAAGGATCCCAACGGCCAAAGGCGCTGTGCCTATGAGTAATTTTATTCACTTTAAACCAAGCCATAAAATCAGCCGCATCTATCACAAAGGCAGCATGCCTTCGATGAACGTCAGCGCAGACGTTCAAAGTGACGTACTAGCGGACAAAAAAATCAAAGAACTGCAAGCAGCGATTAGCACCTTGTCCTTACCAAAAAATGTTGAGTATACTTTTAAAGGCGACAATGAATCTCAAAAAGAAACCAGAGAGTTTTTAAGTAATGCCTTTTTGATAGCACTGTTTTTAATGTTTCTTATTTTATTAATTCAGTTTAATAAATTTAATCAAGTCTTTATTGTTCTAAGCGCCGTCGTATTATCCACCACTGGCGTTTTTATTGGCCTTTTAATTTCAGGCCAACCCTTTAGCATCGTTATGTCTGGCTTAGGCGTGATTGCGCTGGCTGGCATTGTTGTTAATAACAACATTATTTTAATTGACACCTACAACGAATACATCGACAAAGGCTTTAATGCTCGTGATGCCATCCTTAAAACGGCGAACGAGCGACTGCGCCCGGTATTACTCACCTCAATCACTACCATACTCGGTTTATTACCTATGGTTTTTTCAATGACTATTGATTTACTTGGCCAGAGCATTTCCTTTGGCGCCCCCTCGACTCAATGGTGGGTACAATTGTCAAGCAGCATTGCCGGCGGGCTAAGTTTCGCCACCGTACTTACGCTCATATTAACGCCGTGTCTGTTAATGCTTGCCTCAAAAGCCAACAGAAGAGCATTTAGGGCTTGGCTGAGATGACAAGGTGATTAATGACCTTAGAAAAATTTTTTTTCCTCATATTAAACTCGATAAAATAAAACAAAATTGGCCTGTCACTTTATTTCCTAATTTTTTGCTCGAGCCTAAAAATAGGCCTAGACCCATTCTTCGGCCACCGGGAAGAAAAGTTAATTTTTTTAGCCTCTAGTAATGTAGCGCTTAGGGCTTTACAGATAAGGGATAAAGCCTTTTTCACAAGCTATCTTTTACTTGTTTTTTTTGAATTTAAACTATCTTGGCCGAAGAATGGGTCTAGGTCTAGGTCTAGGTCTAGGCCTAAAAATAATAACATTATAACCCTTGAGCATTTATACTGCGCGGTGCCATAAATTGCATGCAGTATCACAATCAGTCAAAGGCAGCTAATGCCTCAATTTATGATCGCGCGAAGTCTCATAGCCAAAGGTTCCTTCATGCGGCCTCAAAATGAATGCTTAATTATGAAAAAAACAGCCATAAAGGGAATGAAAAATATACACATCGAATTAAAAAGAAGGTATAATGTCGATTCCTTTATGATCAATGATAGCGCATATGGACGAATTACTTCGCATCAACAACCTTAGTAAACATTACAAAGGTGAACCTGTTTTATCAAACATTAACCTTAGCATTCATAAAGGTGAGTTTGTGTCACTCCTAGGCCCCTCTGGTTGCGGTAAAACAACGCTTTTAAAACTGATTTCTGGCTTTGAAATACCCGACAGTGGTGACATTTATTATCAAAATCAAAAAATTAACGAACTCCCTCCCCAAAGGCGAAACGTGCATACCGTTTTTCAGCATTACGCGCTGTTTCCGCATCTAACAGTGCATGACAACGTCGCTTTTCCGCTACGCGCTAGAGGTATATGTAAACAAGAAATCAATCAGCAAGTCATTCAAATACTTAGCCTGGTTAAATTATCAGCATTAGCTCAAAAGTACCCTTCAGAACTGAGCGGCGGTCAACAACAACGCGTTGCCATAGCAAGGGCCATCATTAATAAGCCGGATTTGATTTTGCTGGATGAAAGTTTAAGCGCACTTGATCAATCGCTTCGAAAACAAATGCAAATTGAACTCAAGCAGCTTCAACGTGAGTTAGGCATTACCTTTATTTACGTTACCCACTCACAAGAAGAAGCCCTGTCGATGTCTGAACGTGTCATTGTCATCAATGAAGGATGCATTCAACAAATTGGTAGCCCGAGAGAAATTTACGAGTCCCCTGTAAACTTATACGTTGCTACGTTCATTGGTGATGCCAATGTGTTTGATTTAACCGTCAACGAAGTCTGCAACACACACCTTTATGTGACCATTGAAGGCAAACACTTACGTTTTAAAAATACCCTTAACGCAAAAAAAAACGATGAAATTCATTTTATTATCCGCTCAGAAGATTGCCGCGTGTGGTCACCAAACGAAGTAGATAATACCGACGACATGCTACCAGGCACCATCACTGAAGTCATATACAAAGGCTCTACGGTCGATCTATTAGTCACACTTGCCTCTGGCAAATTAATCTCTGTGACTGAGTTTTTTAATGAGGATGATGAAAAGTTAAATTATATCATTGGCGAACAGATGTGGCTTAACTGGATTAATGGCTGGGAAGTGATCTTGCCTTATGAAAAATAATACCTTTAAACAATCAATCATTACGCTTGTCTCTTTGTGGAGCTTATTATTTTTCGCTACACCTCTTTTACTTATGCTTGCATTAAGTTTTTTTACGCCAAGTGAACATGGCGTCTATTCTTTTCCATTAACGCTCAATAACTATCAAGTATTAACAGAGCCTTATTTTTATCGAATTTTAAGTCGGTCATTAATGGTTGCAGCCCTTGCCAGTTTTTTTTGTTTTGTAATTGCCTATCCCTTTAGTTATTTTCTATCCACATTAAAAAACAAAACGTTTGTATTACTGCTGATTTTAATTCCCTTTTGGACCAGCTCACTCATCCGAACCTACGCCTTAATTGGCTTATTCAAAACCCATGGAATATTAAATGAACTGTTATTAAAAATTCATTTAATTCAAAAACCGTTAGACATGATGTTTAATCAAACCGCCGTTATTATTGGCTTAACCTATCATTTATTACCGTTTATGATTTTACCGCTTTATAACGTATTTAATAAATTTGATCGCTCGCTTATTCTTGCTGCAAAAGATTTAAATGCAACAAATACATTCCTATTTAAAACCATCATTTGGCCAATGTCATTGCCTGGCGTAAAGAACGCACTGCTAATGATTTTCTTTCCAGCCATGACGACCTTTTATATCCCCACCATTTTAGGTGGCGCAAAATCCATATTGCTTGGCAACTTAATTGAAAACCAGTTTCTTTTAATGAACGATTGGCCAGGTGGCGCAACTACCAGCGTTATTGTTGCAATCATACTCTTTGTAAGCATGCACTTGTTTACTAAAAAAGAAGGGACTTAACAATGACAAATGCATTAAAAAACTTTTTCCTTTGCAGTATTATTGTCTTAATGTACGCGCCTATCGTTGTGTTGATTGCATACTCCTTTAATGAGGCACAGTATTCCATGACACTCACGCACTTTAGTGTTAAGTGGTACCGTATGCTCATGAATAACCCCATACTTTGGAAAAATACCGGCAACTCATTTTTGCTTGCTTTTATCAGCAGCAGTGTAACAACCCTTCTTGCTGGCCTATGCGCAATCGCTTTATATTTTTATTCTTTTAAAGCCAAAAAATCACTTCAAAAATTAATGCTATTAATGATAATTGTTCCAGACATCATGCTTGCCATTGGCCTACTTTTACTTTTTAACGCCATGCAATTGACCTTTGGATTTTGTACGCTCCTTTTCGCTCACATTAGCTTTAGCTTACCCTTTGCTTTAATTGTGGTGCAAAACAGAATTACGTCTTTGGATAAAAATTTACTGTTGGTCTGCCAGGATTTAGGCGCTTTTGATTTTTTCTCATGTAAAACCATTTTGCTGCCTTTACTAAGCACTGCCCTCGTCTCTGCATGGTTATTAAGTTTCACCTTATCTTTTGATGATGTATTAATCAGTTACTTTGTATCCGGCCCTTCCTTTCAAACGCTACCTTTAACCATTTACTCGCTGATCCGAACGGGCATAAAACCTGAAATTAACGCGCTTTGCAGCATTATTTTTATTATCTCATCTGTCTGCGCAGTGCTTTCATATGAATTTATAAGGAAAGACTGATGACCTTAAAAAAAATTATTTTAATCCTTATGTTCCTGCCTATGGTTTGCATTGCTGAGCGCACGGTTAATGTGTACGTTTGGGGTGGTGAGATCCCATTATCGCTTATTAAAAAATTTGAAACAGAAACAAAGATAAAGGTGAATTTTTCTACCTTTGAAAGTAATGAGTCTCTCTTCGCGAAACTTAAAACTAACAATGATTTTGATGTTATATTACCGTCAAGCTACCTAATACAAAAACTGATAAAAAATCACGCGCTGATGTCGCTTGATAAATCAAAATTACCACACATTAAAAACATCAATCCTGCTTTTTTAAATTTAGTTTTTGACTCTCAAAACATATATTCTCTTCCTCTTACCTTTGGCGCGACAGGCATTTTTTTAAATAAAAAACACCATGGAAAAGTAAGCCACTGGCAACAATTATGGGATAAGAAACAAAGTAATAAATTGCTCTTAATGGATGACCCACGCGAAGTGTTTGCCATTAGTTTAATTAGCCTTGGCTACTCGCCTAATGATACTAATCTTATTCATTTAAAAGAGGCTTATGAAAAATTAAAAAAACTTCGACCAAACATAAAACTTCTTTCATCAAACACGATTCAAGGACTCATCATTGATGAAGAAGCAACACTGGGTATGGCTTGGAATGGGGATATTATGAAAGTAAGCAGTGAGAACACTCATATAACCCTAAGCCATCCCCAAGAAGGTTTTGTGTTATGGATTGATTGCTTAGCCATTTTAAAAAAGGCACCGCACCCTATAGAAGCGCATAAATTTATTAATTTTATGTTCGATGGAAAAAACGCCGCTGAAGCCATGCTTTCTGAAAGTATGTCGACCACAAATCTGTCCGCAAAAAAATACTTGCCTGCACCTGTGGCTAACAGCGAATTAATGTACCCTAGCAAAGAAACATTAAAACGAGGCACCCTCTTATCAGACATAGGTCAAACCGCCACCAAACAATTACTTCATGATTGGCAGCAGTTTAAACTGGGGTTTTAAATGGCGCTGAAATGGTTAGATGCTAAAGAATGAACGTCTTCCTTACCCGAGCCTTCCACCGCATCCGCTTTAAGCTGTACTTCATTGTCAGAAGTGCTTTTTGAAAAAAGGCCTAATGTGGCTAGGCGTGTTGTACTCGATGATATCTTATTATTCCTTTTTTCCTTTTTGCCAGGAGACTTTTTCGCCTCTCCATTAAGGTGGCAACTGTCACTTTTAAGCATAGCAATCAGACCGCTTGTGTTTTCTGGATAACCAGGCATCCATTCATCACGCCTATCTTGCCAATCAATGCCTAATAATTTAAATTTATTGATAAGTGACTTTGTTGTCAAAAAATTATTATTACGGTTAGTTGAATCAAAATTGATATCGTGACAGCTTGCCAAGTGAAGTAATAAAACGATGTCATCTTCTGGTGAATCTTCTGTTAATTGTGCGTGTAACGCTTTGTATTCTCTTTCTAAATTAACGACTAATTTTGACTGTTCTTTCCCAGAAAATCTATTTAAATTAAAATGCGCTTTTTCATTCAGGTTCACAAAGGCACTTTTCCCATTTGCCATTTTATGTTTGAGAAAATATTTTTTTGAATCCTTTTGCCAACGCTCAAAAAAAACATCATGATTCACTTGAGCAGCCAAATACATAAGGTTCGCATCCCTATGAGCATCTGTTCTCATTTCTGCTGGTTCACGTGCTTCGCTCACAAATAAACTGTCATCAATTAAGCTAGTGGCTAATTGCTGTGAGTATTTACTTTTAAGATCCTCAATACTTACTTTGCTTTGAAAATATTGCTGCCAATGATTCGTGATAAAGTTTACGCCTTCCACCCTGCAACATAAGGACTCAAACGGTGTACATGCATCTTGGATATTAGGCACGTCCATTGATGCATGCAGTTGCTCTGCCGTGATGTCCCTTAAAAAAAAATCTAAATCATGCGCCATTAAAGCAAGGCCGTGATTGGTTACAGTGCAATGATGAAAAGGCGTTTCTGCCATATAAAAGCCACGAGTGTCAGAGCCATCAATTTCATAGCTTTGTTCATCACCATTTTTCATAAACTTACGG
>CAWVYD010000062.1:0-9949 GCA_963934185.1 uncultured Legionellaceae bacterium
TGCACGGATGGCTCAGAGAGATTATTTGGCGTTGCAAAAAACATTAATTATTTAAGCCTTAAGATTGAACGCACATTACTTGATAAAACCTCAAATGAGGTGGACAGATCAAAGTGGTATTCAGAATTAATTTTATCAAATTTATCTTTACAAAGATTAATGGAACAAATGTCAGACGAGCAAGCAGAAAATATTAATAATAGTTTTGAGTATAAAAAAGAACTGAATTTAGTTGAAACAAACCTTATCAAACTGCAAGAGAGGCTCCTAGGCTTCACTCAAAACATGGCGCAAGGTAACCGTGTCACAATTTTTAACGATTGCTTAAATGACTTTAATAAAAATAATTCATTGAATGGGCTGTCTTTAAATAAAGCACTCATTCCATCTTCACAAATCCCTGGCTTTATTAAACTTGAGGGAAATAAACAAATAGATGTTTTGCATGGAGTAATTTACGTTGGTGATAATAAGCTAGGCTTAATACCTTCACACATTCAATGTCATGTCTCATTAAAAGAATTAGGTATGACTCATTTACCTTTTAAACCTCACCCAGGTGGATATGCCTATAGTGAAAAAGATGAAATTAAAGCATTCATCGCTCAAGAAACCAATGGCACACTATTAATCCAAAAAGAATTAAATACATTAAGCAACCATAAAATAATGCTTCAGTATGTATCACCAGCTCTTCTTAATTCAATCCCTCCTGCACTTAAAAACCGAATGGATATTGAACACTTTTTTATGGATGCTAGCGGTGGCATACATGGATTTTCTTCCGACTTTCACCCCATCTTGGAAATATCACCCACAGATAAACAATGGCAGGGTTATGCAATGGATCATAATGACCATCGCATATCGATAAGCCTTGGTCATGAGACATCCTCAGCGATAATGAGTAACCTTGTTCGATTATTTCCACAAAATGAAATGCTGCGTGTGAACGATAATACGGTGTACATTCCATCCATTAAACAATACATAAGTAGCGATGAAAAAAGCGGTAATTATTTTATTACCGACGACATAACCAGTGCTTCCTTCAAACGTCATTTGAGGCTTACCCAAAAAGATGCTGGGCATACTGAAAAAGTATTATCTGTTTCAGAGGCAAATGAGATTAAAACCTTAAAAAACAAAGCATCCGAATTAAAGAATGAACTTTCATTAGTACAAGGCACGGGAATTATAAACCATCAACAAAAAAGTAAAATAATGCTTGAACTAAATTTAATTGATTCTAAAATTCATAACATTCTCTCATCTGAATTTTTAACTTTTGCGCCCAACTCCCCCTTAATTGAGTCATACACCGATAATGTATTACGCCTTAAAGACTTAATGGAAACATTATATAATGAAACCATTACAGGTAGTAAAGGCAACACTCAATTATTAAACAAACACGAAGAGTCGAAAGCAAACTATTTAAGAGCAAAAGAAACATTGAGGCAAGCTTACAAGCAAGAAAAAAATGTATTATCTTATCAAGCAGGGCCAAATAATAAATTGATAGCTAATGATTTTAAAAGCATTATTCATGTCGGTCAATTAGGCAGAATTAATATGTTAAATAAATTATTAGACGATTATGACCTTGCAAAACCATTAACATTAAGCGAGTTAAACACATTAACAACATTAAAAAAAACCTTCAAAGAAAAAAAAGATACTCCGGTAGGTGAACAATTATCTATCGTATTATTGATGGGTATCGAGTTGCAGCATCATATATTAACGCGTCACTCATGTGCTGTTGGTAAAAAAGAAAACTGGGATAAAGATGCGTTTCAAAGTGCACTGAGAGAATTTGAAATTACTCTGACCAATAATGATTACATGTCTCAAAAAACATTAATTACTCACTTAGAACCAATGTGGGAAAAAGTGAAGTCAGAGTATGACGAAACCAATGAATTACATCATTTTTTTAAGAAAATTGAACCACTTAATTTAGCGTTAGTAAACACGCCAATACTGCTTAACGAAGCAATACATCAAATGCCTATTCAATCCATAGCCACTCAAATAAAAATTTCTTTTAAGCCGCATGAGAATATTGCCTCTTTAATTGATGATGATCAACAATTGCTAGAAAATCGACTGAATGACTTTGAAAGCAAAGGATTATCAAAATATAAAGATTTAATTAACCAGCAAGAAGATGGTTATTATTATGAAAATTATGGCCTATTTAATAAAGAAACCATAGAGAAATTATTTAAGATAAGCACACAACTTCCTGGCGTTGCCGGCCTAACAAGCAGTGACGCATCCAAGTTGTTTCATTTAATGGAAAATGAAGGATGGATAAAGTCAACGTTAATTAATGGTAAAAATCGCTATCAAATCACTAAGCACCCAAGTGAGTTTTATTCTTCTTTTAAAGTAACATCATTATTAACTGAACTTGGTATGCATCATAATAGCATTAATATAATTTCAGAGAGGCTTGAGGTTTTTTTACACCAAACAGCAACAAATTCTGGTACATATTCATTACAAGCATCTGAAAGGTCAACATTAATTAATGACATTGTCTCCCAACAAGAAAGGTGTAATATTGAAACCCTTCAAGCAAACGATAAGATTCAATCCATTCTTTCAAAAGCCTCAACGGAGGTAACTTTTACAGACCTACAATCGGCTTACCTTACCAATGATTATCTCTCTCTTTTATCTTCTTTCCCTCAAAAGGAACATGAAAAAATAAGATCGGAACTAAATAACAGTTTAACGAGAATGTTATATTATAAAACAGAGCTGGATCATTTAAGTGACGTGAAAAGCAACTTTGATTTTAAAAATGATGCCAAAGCAATGGCCTTGCTTCATATACGAAGAAATTATTCCCTTGATGCCTTACTTACAACAAAGGCACCTAATGATCCCGCACTCACTGATACAAATATAAAAATGCAAAAGGCATTTCTTTTATTTGAGTCCGACTTTAAACATCGATGCAATGCTCGGCAAGTCGACATATTCCGAGGCTTGCTCCTTGATGATGAAACCGACCCGGATAAAATTGATTCCGCTCAAGCAACCATGGGTTTTGGCAAAACATCATTACTTCCCCTAATCGCTTTATTTAAAACAGGTGATAAGTTAGTACGCTTTATCGTGCCAAAGTCAGCATTGGAAACCAACTCATCAGACATCTCATTAGCACTTAAAAACATCATTGGCTCTCGAGCAGTAAAAGATGATTTTTTTCGGTATCGAATAACATCTGATCCAGAACAAAATATGGGTGAATCAAGTCCAAAATTACACTCCCTACGAGATGCAAAAGCGGATTTAAAAAAACGTCTTTGCCTTTATAAACACATTCAAAAAAACAAACAAATTCTTGTTCAAGCGCCAAACGTTCGTAATTCGATTGAGTGTCAAGCTCAAATATTTTTAGATATGATAATGCAAGCGCAAAATGAACCTCTGCATGAACTAGAAATTATGAGCTGCATTTCTTTAATTAATGAAATACGCTCATTAACAACCGTTTCTATTTACGATGAATTAGATGCTACACAAAACCTTTCAATCACAGATGTTAACTATACCTCTGGAGAAAAAATATCCTTTGAGGCTAATGAGGTTTTGCCGTTAGAAACCATATGCCAAATAATTCATGCCAATAAAGAAAAATCACATAAAGAACTAGCCGAATTACTTTTAAAGGAATTTAACTTTATCGATAATGATCAACTTATTGAGTACGTCACCTCTCTTGAAGAGAAAAAACCGGATTTATATTCTGACAGGCAGATGACCCCAATTTATTTGATTCGTGCAATTTTAACGGATCCCAACTTATTAAAACTTTTTACTGAAAAAGACCCTAATACAGATTACGGTGTATGGTTTGAAAATGCCGTCGATGGTTCAAAAAAATATGATTATAGCGCTATTAAAACTCAACAATCACAAGATGAACCTCAACCGTTATTAATCACAGTGCCTTATTTAGCTGCGAATACGCCAAAGCCTCAAGGCTCGCGCTTTGATAATGCTGAAGTAACAGCAATTACAACCTTTTTATACTATCAAGATGAAAGATCAGAAATAAATGAAAAACAACATCTTGACTTTATCATTAATTCATTTCGAAATGGCGTTGGAGAAATGCCTTTCTTAGACTCTAATGATAAGATGCCTTCAGAGTTCTTATTTTTATTCGAGTCAATTAAACAGCTATCAAACATTGAAGACGCAACCATTCGAAACAAAGAAAAACAGCGTTTTTTCAATGAACACCTGAATTCTGATTCAACCACATCAAAAGATTTACAAACCACTTTTAGGAAAGTCTTATCGCGCTATATTATTCATCAGCAAATAAAATCTGATTCAGGTAAAGCAAACAGTAATCGTTACGAACAAGGCACTATCAATGACAGCGTCATAGGTTTTTCAGGGACTGCAGGAGATACCTCCTCACATTTTGATACAAATCGATTAGACCCTGCTGCAGATGGAAACATGACGCTAGGGATTATGGGCAGAACAGCCTGTCAAGCAACATCCATCCTAGATACAACCAGCATAACTGGCTCGCCAAAAGACTATACAACATCGCTTATTGAACAACTTTCAACGTCCTTTACTAAACAAACCAGAGTGATTATTGATGCTGGTGGTTTGTGCAAAACATCAAATCGAGACGTAGCAAAAGCCATTGCAATTAAACTTAGCGCATTAGACGGTTTTGAGCATAATAAAGGAGTCATATTTTATGATGATATTAGTAATACAAGAAAAGTATTAATCATTAATGAAAGTAAATATGAAACCATCATAGATTTAACCGATGAGATGGTAAAAGAGTCTGATCATGATGGAAATTATTTCACGTACTATGATCAAGCACATTCAAGAGGGGCAGACATTAAACAAATGGACAGTGCTCATGCGCTTTTAACGTTAAGCTTTTCAGTAACGAATAATGATTATAAACAAGCCATTATGAGAATGAGAAAAATTGTTAGCAAACAACCTAATGGACAATCTTTTTCCGTTGCTGTACCCACTGATTTAAAAAATAAAATATTTCATGATTTACAACTCAATAGCAGCCATAAACTCACCGGTAATGATATTGCCTTTTGGTTAAGGATAAATGAACTAACGAGTGACTCTAGCAATGTATCCTTAATTATGATGGAGGTTAAATCCATTATTAAAAATGCCATTTTACAACAACAAGCTCAAGTCACTCAATTATTGTCCGGCTCAGAAATAAGCGCTGAACAAATTTCAACTTTCAGAGATTGCATTCAAAAATTAAATGATATTTCACCTATGATATCGATGAATGAAAGTGATTTAGAAAAAAAATACGGTTTGACGCATGGGGAAATTAATAAAGATAATTTTTTAACTGATTTACATAAAGATTTCAACCAAGATTTATTAAACATTTTTGATATTATTAACCAAACAAGAGAGAAGTTATTATTAGAAACGCTTAATGAGACAGCTCGTCTTCCTTATGAAAAAATGGAAAGAAAAACATTAAGTAAGCGCGCACACTTATTAGATGAAACAATTAAAATTCCTTTTGTTAGCAGCTCTGTTTCAGACGCCCAAAGTGAAAATCAATCTGAAAGTCAGTCGGAGAGCCAAAGCAATAGCCAAGCACAAGCCCATTCGTTTTCAGAAGTAAATAATGAAGAGGTAGCGGTTAACGCCATACTTAAAAAGCAAGCATTACCAAATAGCAGTGTAACAATCGACTACCTTTATCCCCCTAACACTTTTGAAAACTTAACACTTGCCTCACACTCATCACATTTGAACCATATTTTCAATGACTCAGCTCCCATTCGTTGCAGCACTTCATACATTGATGCGAATAAAGAAAATTCGTTATCAATCACACCACCTGTTCGGTACTTCTTTGCTCGTGAAGAAGGCACACCTAGTATCATTTTAGCGAATCAAGATGAAGCTGATTTATTTAAACAAAGTCCTATTCCGCCTTGGGCTTTGTTTGATTTAAAACAGCTAAATGACAGTTCAATACTGCCCATTGTATCTTCATCAGAATTTTTATTAAATCCAACCTTACTAAAAAAACTTTCTTTTGCCTCATTTAACCATCAAACAAATGGAAGTGGACTTGTTGAAATTTCACATTCTCTTTCAGGAATTTTCCCTGCATCCCATCTTGTTCCCTCATTAGACGTTTCTTTTAATCAGGCATTAACTGATTCTTCTGATCACACAGTCCCGTTCACTTTAGATAAATGGGGTTTTAGTGGTACCAGACAACAAGAAATCCCCCTTAGCCTAAGTCAAACCAATCAAATAAAAAATGATAAATTTTATAAAACTGGTGTCACATTAAGCATTGGTCAAGGTGAGGATGAAAAAAGTGTCTTTATTTCCTCTAAGCTAAATGAGCGCATCCTAACAAAATCAAAACAAACCCTAGAACAAACAGGAAGTAATAAGTTTGTTGAAGCCATGGAAGAAGACATAACTCATGATTATAAACAGGCTTTAGAAGAACGAACCAAACTTCGCAAATCTTTAGATAAGTTGAAAGAGTCTAAAGCGCAAACAATTGAAGAGTATGATAAAACAATACAAAAATTAGAAACAAAAAAAACTAACGCTCTTAACCATGCAAAAACACAAATAAATGATAATTTTGAACCCGAACTCAAAGAAATGTTTAACATTAGAAAAAAAATTACTCGTGAAATAGATCAACAATTAGAGTATGCATGCTATGACGATTCACAAAGTAGAAAAGGCATCCGTACCTATGGGCAAGGTTTTAATAACTTAGATGAGGCCATTGCATTTTGTTGTAAAAAATATTTGGAAGAAGGAGCGAATGATGATGAATTGCTAGCCAACTTCATAGAAAAGTCTATTAAGTTACTTTCAGCAAATGCATACACTCAGTATTCCGCAACAAGTGGCATTGAAACGATTGATGAAACATTCATAGAATTTCTTTACTCTGAAGCCCTAAAAAATCCATCATCAAAAATTATGATTAATGATAAATCGCTATATGCTTTTCTTTATAATTATATGAAACCCACCTTTTATTGGTTGACAGACGAGCAAAGGTTGGAGTTATTTAAGTGTTTTACTAAAGCCATCGACTCTCTTCGCTCTGAACCTTCCAAAAGAAATGAAGTATTGCTTTATCGAGAAATTGAAAAAAACCTTAGCGAATTTAAAACAAACAATGAGGGTAAACTTGATTATAGTATTGACACTGATTTTGTTGAGCAAACGATGCAACAAATAACTTTTTCATTAAATCCTAGTATGACAACCCCCAAATTAGTCAATAAAACTAACGCCGAAAATAAAACGTCTGACTTTCTGGTTATGAAAGCAGCAAAGAAAGAGCGTGCAGATCTTTTAAAAAGCAGAATGGGGCACAGGGCCGCATTGAAAAGAACCATTTCCACCTGCGTCAAACATCGCTTTTTAAAACATTTACAAACCGTCACACTTGAAGAAAAAGAAGGCTATCATCGCATTGGTCAGATTATAACTAGTTCAATGGATAATTTTGATTACGCTTTGTCAAAAAAAATAATGGTAACCCCCTCCTCGCAAATTAACTCAGAAGAAATAAAACCATTAATTGCTGATACATTAAAAATACAGAACGTAAGAGCTTCCTCGCCTGGAATTAACCGGATAACCACTAAATACGTTAACTTCCTTAAGGGTAAACAAGCCATTGATACAATTCTTAAAACTTATATCCCTATTGAAAACAGAGCCTCCACAATAACAACCCTTGATGATAAAGACGTTAGCCTACCCCAAAGCACTCATGAAATATTAATTGAGCTGGATAAGCAAACACTTGATATTCAAAATAGCTTAAACGATGCAAAAGCTCAAAAAATTGCTGAACTTGCTGATATACAGAGCAAACAAACAGCACTTAAATCAAAGTTACAAGAGAGTACCTTATGCGTAGCTGCTTTAAAAACTGAAAAGTCGGCCCTCAGTAAACTCGTCAAGGGTATGATAAATATCATGGATGTATTCCATAATTATTTTGTCGCCATTGATAAAAAAAGCCGTTTTTCTTTGCTTGAAGACAACCTTGATCTACCCTCAATTATCAGTAATCAAAGTGAAATATCTGCAACCCTAACATTTTCTCCTCCTGAAATTTATACCGCTAATGACGATATGGTGAATCAAGAAGAACAAAAACACGGTCTCACTCAAGAGGAGTCACTTGCAAAAACCTCTCTTAAACAAGCAATCAGTCGTATTAAAGAAGATGCTTCACTCATTAAAGACAGACCCTGTTTGACTAATGGCAAAAAACCACAATTGAAAGAATACAATGAGACAGCTAAAAAACCGCACACAGCTAACAGACATACCATCTTTTCTTCTTCACCAGACTCTGAAAAAAATGATTTTCCGACACCAAAAGAAAAGTTAGAAAGCACTCTGCTTTTACCTCTTGAGTCACCAGGAAAAAATGATGACGATAGCTCCTCGCCGACTTCCATCGATGATCCGTCAATACTTGGTTGATACATATACATGTTATTGCATTATAGGATGCATTATGATTATGGCCTAAGGTATGATATCCCATTAAAAGGAATACAAGGACGCAACGCATGTTATTTGACAATATTTTACAAGCCATCGGTAATACCCCTTCCGTTAAATTAAATAAAATAGGTCATGAACTTGCTTGTGGTTTATACGTCAAATGTGAGTTTTTAAACCCTGGTGGCTCAGTTAAAGATCGCATAGGTTATCAAATGGTAATGAAAGCCGAACAAGCCGGCACGATTAAGCCTGGCGATACATTAATTGAACCTACCAGTGGTAATGCAGGCATAGGCATTGCATTAGCCGCAGCCGTCATGGGTTATAAAATGGTCATTACCATGCCGGAAAAAATGAGCCAAGAAAAACAAGTGGTGCTTGAAGCGCTTGGCGCTTTGATTTACCGCACGCCAACCGAAGCTGCATTTGATGCCTATGACAGCCATATTTCCTTAGCCAAACGTTTACAAGCTGACATTCCAAATTCACACATTTTAGATCAGTACCAAAACATTAATAATCCTGGCGCTCATTATGAAAATACCGCACAAGAGATCATAAATGATTTCGGAATGGATTTAGATATGGTCGTTGCTGGCGTAGGTACGGGTGGCACTATTTCAGGCATCGCTAAACGCCTTAAAGAATATAACCCCGCCATTCGTGTTGTTGGCGTTGATCCCATTGGCTCCATTTTAGGCGGCGGCACTGAAGTGGCTTCCTATGACGTTGAAGGCATTGGGTATGATTTTTTTCCAGACGTCTTAAACAATGACTTAATCGATGAATACGTAAAAATTAATGATCAAGATTCCTTTTCGACTGCCAGACAATTAATTCGTGATGAAGGCTTATTGGTTGGCGGTTCTTCTGGCAGCGCTGTATGGGCAGCACTTCAAGCCGCTAAATCGTTATCATCAAGTCAAAAGTGCTTAGTGATTTTACCGGACTCCATTCGAAACTATCTAACCAAATTTCCAGATAACCGCTGGATGCAACATGCAGGTTACGCACTTTAAGTGTAGATACCCAAACAACTTGGAAATGCAGGTTTTGAGCATCGATAAGTTATCCAGGTCTGTGTTTTTTTCCTTCGTAAGGTCTAGACATTACTACGTCATAAAAAAGACACCTGAATAATTTCTCTTTGCTCAATAATGACAGCAAGCATCTGTTTTAAAAAATAAATTTGAATTTATTAGGGCGTGTTGACAATTCGTTTTGGAGTGAAGGAGTAGGCTGGTCTTAGTGGTTTCTGCTTAAAAAAGCATCAGCATCACTCGTGATGGTAATGTTTTAATGATTTAATGAGGAAATAATATCGAAGGCTAAAACCTGCATTTCCAAGTTGTTTGGGTATAATAGGCTATAAAAATAAAAT
>CAWVYD010000063.1:0-9946 GCA_963934185.1 uncultured Legionellaceae bacterium
TTTTCCCTTGCCAATAATATATAAAGGTTCTGCCAATCAAACATGCGCTTCATTCTGAGAGCGACAAATCCCCAGGCTCTTTGTTAACATCCTTTTTTAACATTAGTCACATACTGTTTGTATGCTCCCCATATTAAAAATAAAGGTTGCCGCGATCCTGATGATTTCTCATCTCTCAGACTTTTTTTGTTTTAACAAAAAAGTATTCTTATGCAGGTAATAAAGAATTCATATATTCTTTGTCTTCTAAACCGTGTTTACGTAATAAGGCTTTTCGTTCTTCTACCCAGGCTTTGGCTTTTTCCAGTTCTTTCCTTTGAATTTCATCCGCTTCCTTACGTGTCATCTTGGCCCAGTAATTAGGAACGCGACCTGTTTTTTCATCGTGCGCTTTAGTAATTGGATCTAAATGACGTGTGGTTTCATGCTCGGGAATGTCTGGCAGTGGCTGGGTTACGTCCATGAAGCGTACGTAGTAGTTCCAAGCTAATACGCCTTTAACAAAGCTGCTTGATTCAATATTAACGCTCATCGGCGTTTTGACATTAATTAAGTTGGTATTAACTTCAAAACCACCGGTTGTTACGTGATCGGTACTTGCAACCGGCATAAAATCTTTAAAGTCATATTCAGCCGTAATATCACCTTGCATGCTTTTCATAAAGACTTTGCCGGAAGGTCTATCAAAAATAAAGCCGCATTCGTCTTTTGAATGATACGCTCCGTATTTGCCTATTTGAGTCATAGCAAAAAAAATCGGTATGCCCCAATAAGCTTGAGTAATCGTAATTAATTCGAAAAAATTATCTGTCACTCCACAGAACCATAAAAGTAAACAACCAAATAACACAATTCCTCCCACTCCCCAACCTCCAAAAAAACCTAATCCCCATAAAAAGGCAAAAAGACTCGCATTGCTACCAAACAATGCTTTAAATTCCTCTTTATGTTTCTTGTTTACATGAGCAAGATATTGAGGAGTAACAAAACCATGCGCTTTGTTTTTTTTATGTACCTATACCACAAACCAATTAAATTATAACTATCGCCACCCACAAGGTATGGGCAATCCATAAATAGCCTTAAATCCGTACTTGTTTTGCTTGCAAGAATGGGGGAGTCATCAAATGCTGTTAGTTGTGAAACTGTAAATGCTGTGTCTTGATAAGAATTTTCCATATTACATCATCCTCCCTATCTAAGAGCGATAAATCCCCAGGCTCTTTGTTAACATCCATTTTTAACATTCGTCACATACTGTTTGTATGCTCCCAATATTAAAAATAAACGTTGCCGCGATCCTGATGATTTCTCATCACTTAGACTTTTAAATCATTTTTCAAATAAAAGATAACGCAGTTATTCCGTCATCGATGCCGCTGGATTGATTAGGTTGTTTAGAAAGTTTAAATCCTCTATCCCCTTTTTATTCAATACAGCCTCTCGCTCTGCAACCCAAGTTTTGGCTTTTTCATATGCTTCTTTTTCTAATACACGAACATCTTTACGATCTTGCTTTGCCCAGTATTTTGGGGCGCGACCTATTTTTTCATCATAGGCTTTGGTGACAGGATCTAAATGGCGCGTAGTTTCATGCACAGGAATGTCTGGTAAGGGCTGAGTCACGTCCATAAAACGCACCAAATAACTCCAGGCAATGGCACCGCTAACAAGACCTTGGGCTAAGACTACGGATTGGCAGTCCTTAGTGCTGCTGATTAATGCTGTTCTTTCTTTTTGGCCACCGGTATTAATAAACGTTTTTAATTTAGGCGTGAAATTTTTAAAATCATAGACGCCTGTTATGTCACCTTTAATATTTAAAAACTTTACTTTCCCTGATGGCCTATCAAAAATTAAGCCACATTCATCGTCGTAATAGTTAGCACCAAACTTCGCCAGTTTCATTACAACGTATGAAATACCTATTACCCAAAATGTGCCCGAACTTTGAAACTCTTCAAGCAAGCTTCGATAAGGATCTCTTAACCAATCGTAAATAGTAAGTAGACAAAAACCCCCTCCATATACCCACAATCCACAAACGGCTAATAATTGAATCATTGAAAAGAAACTACTGGTACTACCAAACTCTGCTTTAAAGAGTTGTTTGTGCATTCGCATTAACCAGCGTATATATTTTTTTGTAATAAAAAAACCATGAGGTTTAGATTTTTTTATATAACGATACCAGGAACTACTCCGCTCTTGTCCCATATAATAAGGACAATCACTAAATAGACGTAAATCAATATGCTCCTCAGTAACAATAACGTTTTCATTATGGAAAAAATCATGCTTGCTTAAGGAGAAAGCACTTTCATCATAGTAATTTTCTAATGTATCCATCCGTACTCCAAAAATAAAATACCTTACAGCACTTTAAATATTCCTTAATAAAATCCTTCCGCTACTACTTTTACTTTTTTGGAGTGATTCTTTAAATACTCCGGCAGAGTTTTACCTTCCTGACAGTGACTAGGTAACTGCTCTTTTCCCTTGCCAATAATATATAAAGGTTCTGCATGATAAGCATGCGCCTCATCCGCGCCTCTTAGCTGATGTTGATGCAAATAGCGCCCGTGATATTTTTCCAACGGTAAGCTAATCCCATCATTGAGCAATATCCGAAATTGGCATGACAGTTTAACTTCAGTGCCTACCTTTTGCAGCCAATTGGTATCTGGCGAGAGATGAATGCGTACTTTGGTTAATTGAAGGTTTTTATTAAAGACGCATTCTTGGCCATAAGCGGGTTGGAACATGGCTTTTTTGTATTTAATGTTTGTTGCTAATGCTGAGGCTAAATTATCAAACTGTTGGCCAAAGACCATTTCTATTTCTTGAGTATAAATCGATAACTGCAATTGATGATGCTCTGGATCAAACATGGGCAACGTAAAATCAATGAAATATTTTATTGGCCCTTCACAGGGGTTTGTTTTACCTATCAGCGCCGATGGCCGTGTCATCGTATTAGCAAATTCAGCCATTAAATCGCCTTCGTCTTTGGCCTCATTTTTTGTTCTATCAAGAAAAAATGAGGTTGATTTAACCCAGGTCATTAGTTCACTGTCACTATTAGCTTCAATAATGGCCTCAATCGCAAAACCAGCGACCATTAAAAACATGCCTACATAAGATGAAGAAAATGGTATTGCTAGCCGAATCAAACTTTTGCGTGCAAACCCATATGTCGTTGCTTCTAGCACCTCATTTAATGCGAGTTTCTTTAACGCCGCTTCAGAAACATTAACATATAGCTTTTCAGCGGCGTACATGGCGAGCTTTTCGCTGACTTTATCTGCTAAGGCACGTTCAGCTGCACTGCCAATAAAGCTTAGTGTGACGCCCATATTAATACCTAGCTTTGCTAAGTGAGGTATTACAAATTGTGGACTGTGCTCTTTAAAATCCATGAATAAAGATTTAAGAGAAAGACCGATAGCAATACTACTGCCAAGCGTTGCTAAAACTGACAGTGGCGTAAATGAAAATCCTTGCTCGGCTCCCCATTCCATTGCTTCTTCAATAAGCTCTGATTGTGCCTCATACCACTTTTCGACATGCTTCATATCCGATAAACTTCGGCCTACATTTTCAATTAAATAGCTGGCTGAGATTGAAGCATCTAATAATTCCAATGTTTTTTCTGAAGAACCTTCGCCTTCTTCTTCTTTAAATTTACTTCTTGCCTCTAGTTTTAATTTTACATTCCAAATGCCAAACAACAGCAAGACACTTGAGCTGCCTATGTCCATCATATGATAAGGTTTGCGTTTAAAAATTGAGGTTTGTTCATAGTCTTTGGCATTACAAACCACAACCAAGTGATCATGCAGTGATTTTTGAGTATTGCCCACAACGTTAAGACTTTGCCTTTGCTCGGCCAGGGTTTGGCTTAATAAATGTTCTGCCCGTCTTTGCTCGCCAAAGAAATTCATCACTTCATTAATCTCTTTGCCTTGCAAATGGCTTAAATCTTTATGAAGCGTGATGGCAACGCGTTGTGTTTTTTTCGCTTTAACTTGGCTAACGTTTACATGATCATAGTATTTTTTAGGATGCTTGGTTTCCTTAGCAACCTCATTGATCATGCCTTTGGTCTGACGTTTTGTGAATAATTGCGCATGCCCCATACCAATGATCACGTCATCGTCATGCATATCACTTAGCAGTTTTAATTCCGTTTTAGGCATGTGTTTATTTGCAGTGATTTGTAAGTAATTATCCAGATGTTTATAGACAGATTTAATTGCATCGGCATGAGCGTTTATGTTGCTTAGCTCTTTGTTCAAGCTAATTTGATGCGCCGACGCCATGTCTTTAATCACGGCATTAAATAAATCAAAGACATTTTTACTTATGCCTACACCACCTTGGGTAATAAATTTGAAAAAGTGGATGTTGAAAAAATCTTCGCCGGTGTTTTTGTAATCGTTAAAGCTTTTGCTGAACGGTTGATCTGTTTTAACGTCCGGTAGTTTTTGGGCTTTTATTAACGCCTCTTCGTTTGGGTGTATTAAATCGTGTAATGGATGGGAGGCTTCGTTTAAAGAGACTATGTAACGGCTGCCAGGCGTGGCTTTGGTTTTATCAATGTCGCGTTTTAAATCCATGTCGACGTCTATATCGCTTGGCTCAAAGCTTAGCGCGTTTGAGATATTGCCGATTAAGTTAAACGCCTTGGCATAAGGTTCGATGTTGCCAGCAAACCCATCTTTTAGGCACATTTGCCAGTCAATGCTGCATTCACTGATTAACGCCGGTTGGGTATTTACCAGCACTTCGGATGTGTCTGTTCGCTGAATTAAACTCACGAGTGAACGTTGTACACCGCGGATTAAATCGCGTAAACGTTGGCGCCGGTCAACTTTTAAGGTCGCTTTGATTTTGTCTAAGTCAATCGACCTTCGAATATCATCATTTTCACTGTCCTGAGCCTTGGCCGCTTTGTCCCAGCGGTATGACATAAGCTGCTCAGTACGTAAAGCAGAGCGTGCCTCATTGGCTTTTTTAATGTCTTTATTGGTTTTTTGCTTGGCTAATAAGCCACTTTTTTCATCGAAAAAATATTTGTAGGTCAAAGCAGCGGTGCTGCCATGGGCGCAATGCACCGGGTGTTGGCTGTTTTCTGCAACGCTGATGAGTTCTGTTTGAAGCGAGAAAATGTCTTGTATGGCACGTTTAATAGGCGTTAAAGGGCTGGGAATAACGCAATGATAAATACCAAAGTCTTCAAATAACTGAATGCCATTTGACGCGTCTAAGACTTCTTTTTGTTTGTCATCAATTAATGATTTTAAATCCAGCTCAATGAAACGTTTAGCGCGATGTTGTTCGGCTCTTTTTGTGTCTTTAACCAATGGGTCAATGTCATTAATGCGGCGAATATCATCTTTAGCCATGCCGCCATAATAGCGAACTCGCCCCCATGACCATTGTTCATCACTAAAGGCAATTTCAACCTTAACGGATTGGCCAACCACTTTATAAGGCAACATTAAATCGGTTTGCTCTAAACCAATGACTGAGCGTGATTGGTAACCTCCGCTCCGACGTAAGTCAACCTCGTGCATGTTGCCATCGCGACAGTGTATCTCTCGCCAAAGGTGACCATCTAAGTAAACGTAGATATAACCATTAGGTAAGGAGCCAATGATTTTACTCGACAGTTCGTCATCGACACTTTTTCTAAGCGCGTCTGGCAACAGTTGATACCAATTTTTATCAAGTGACGCCAAGCGCATCATGCTTTTGGCGTCATTGGCCCAATGAATAGGATCGAGGGCGATGGTGTTTTTATCTTCATCATCAAACAGCGCTGCTTCAACCGTTAATTGTTGCAGCATTAGGCTATGGTAAACACGCGCACGGAGCTTATCGCCCAGCCGAAAAATGTCTGAAAAATCCGCATTATTTGCGTTAATTAATTGTTTTTTTGGCAGCTGGTAATTCATAACTGGCCGAAACAAGACGATTTGAGTTAATTCATCAGCCATGGGCCTAGTTGGTTCTTCATTGAGCTCGGATGCTTGCTGGCGCTCTAAAAAAGAAATGGCAATGCGTTTACCCATGATGGCATTTTGATAAAAGCCAAATGAAAAATCCGTGTGTCTAATGCCGCGAAACGTTAGTCGCTTTGCCAAACCCTTTACATCACTTGGTTCTTCAAACGTTGCGAGCACTGCTTTTTCATACGTTTTGGACAATTGGCAGTGCGCAACGAAGTGTCCCTGAAATGCTTGGTTTCGACCATGCACCACCAACGTTAAAGACGCTGGAGCGCTGTCTTCTTTGACTTTCAACTCAGGTGTTTGACAAGGATTTTCTATTTGATGGCCGGGTAAATACTCAATAGCCGCGGGCTCACAATTGCCATTATTGGATATTACCAAATCGCCTTCACGAACAATGGGCTCATTGACAATGCTGCCATCAAGGCTTGACACAAAAACATCCGGTGAGGCCGTTGTGAATACGCCCTTACCATTAACAGTGCCAGATTTAACGCCGCCACCCATTCCGCCTTCATCGCCTGTGCTTTGGGGAAAGAAACTTTTGATGGTTGCAACCGCATGGCCATCAACCATAACGTCTTCACAGCAATCGACTAAGTCTTCACTTTTGCAAAGGTTTTCATAATCAGCGCTTTTTTTGCGTCGCATATCCGTGTAATTTTCACTGGTGGAACGTACTACCGCGCCCGGCGCATTGGTTATTACTCTACGCCCGTTAACAAACATTGCCATATCTTATCGCTTTGATTTAATGCGCAATCCAATGACAGCGCCCCCTAAATACTGGGCGCATCTTTACATATGAAACGAAATTTGGAAAGGTATTTTTATTTAAATAAAGACGTTGCTCATAGAGGAAAAGAAAATGTGACACGAAGCCCACCAGCGTCTCGATTACTCAACGTAATGTCACCCCCATGGCTTCGAATGGCGCTGCGGGCAATGGCAAGCCCTAGCCCCGTTCCGGCAATGTCTCGAGAACGAGAATAATCTAAGCGGTAAAAAGGTGAAAAGACTTTTTCAAATTCATTTTCATCAATGCCCGGGCCTTGATCATCTACATGAATTAATAATTTATCTGAGGAATTAAAAAGATAAACGTCTGCTTTGCTGCCATATTTAACGGCATTTTGTATGATATTATTTAATGCTCGTTTAAACGCAATTTTTCTGCATAAAAAGATAACCCGCTGCTCTACGCGATGAAACGTTACATCAAAACTCATATCACTTAGTTCATGGCACAACGTTTCAATAAAAGAATTTAACTCTAATTTTTTACGATGTTCTGTTTCACTTTCATTTTCATTTTCATTTTTTGAAAATATAAGTAACTCAGAAATCATCGTTTCCATTTCGTCCAGATCATACAAGACATCTTGTTTTAACTGCGGACTATCGAGTAAGTGAGCACGCAATTTTAAGCGAGTAATTGGCGTTTTCAAATCATGCGAAATGGCAGCCAACATGAGTGTTCGATCGCACACTAAATCTTTTATTCGCTGTTGCATTTTATTCATTGCTTCAGCGGTTTCCTGGATAACTCTAGGGCCTTTGTAATTTTTAAGCATGGTTGTTTTAAGCGTAATGCCCAACCCTTGAGCCACCACCTGAAAATCTTTTAATGGCACGATAAAGCGATTAATGGACCATGCATAAAAAAGTACGATAGCAGCAGTGAAAAGCTCTGCGAGCAACATAAACATATGAGGCCATATACTCTGACTTTGAAGCAGCGTTGCTTGGACATTCAGCCATTGATGACTCGCCAGATGAATGGAGACACTTAGCGTACGAGTATTTGCAACAATTAATTTTTTTATGTGCCAAAACGTAGGCTGCCGAACCTTATGATTATACGCAGGCTTAGGCGACAGAGTCACTTTAAGGTGTGGGTTTTCTATGGTACGAATGGCGCGCTCAAGCTGTTCTTTCGGTGTTGCTTGAATCATATGAACCACGTTCATAACTTCCTGGGCAACGTTTGCTTGATGAGTTGTTCGCAACGCATTGTTGTGGTGATATATATAAAAAACAAACACCACAAAATGAATTAAAAACAGACAAATAAAACTTGCAAACAACCAATGAAAACGCTTTTTCACTCGATATTAACCATTGCTGTAAACAAATAACCACCGCCTCTGACCGTTTTAATTAGCTGCGGTTTTTTTGGATCATCTTCCACTTTATGACGCAAGCGACTGATCTGAACATCAATGCTGCGATCGAAAGGCAAAATATTTCTGTTTTTTGTGATATCTAATAACTCATCGCGGCTAAGGACCGTTTGAGGATTTTGGGCAAAGGCATGTAATAAGTCATATTCCCCTGCGCTCAAACTCACTTCCACATCATCAAGCGTTGAGGTTAAACGCCGACTCAAAATATTTAATCGCCACTGATTAAAGCACAAATATTCGCTTTTTTGCATGACGACAGATTCTTGAATTTCTTGATTTGAACGTCTCAATATCGCTTTGATACGTGCAACCAGTTCTCTTGGATTAAACGGTTTAGGTAAATAATCATCTGCGCCCATTTCAAGACCAATGATTCTATCCGTTTCATCGCCCATTGCCGTTAACATAATAATGGGGTATTTACCGTTTAATTTTTTACATAAAACTAAGCCATTATCACCCGGCATCATCAAATCAAGAATGATAACCGCTGGCGTTAATTCATTTAGTAACTCAAACATTTCTTTGCCATTAGCTGCTAGCGAGACGTCAAAACCATATTGTTTTAATGTCATAGCAAGTAAGGTTCGAATGTCTTCGTCATCATCAACAATCAAAATGTGTCGGTTATCAGACATTTTATTAATCCTAATTAACTGTAAAAATATGAACCTAAGGATAACGCTATCCACGATTTAAATCAAAAATTCACTTATATAAACATATTTAAACGCAAAAATAGGTTTTTACGTCTATAAATAAACTTAACAACACTAAAAAATTGAACCCATATGAATAAAAAGATGCTCTTTTTAAGCTTATTGTTTTTCCTTTCAGCCTCTGCTTATGCAGGAATCTACGAAGGCAATAACGTCAATGCCAATGATGACGATATTGGCCCATGTGATCCTTCGCCTTTTGGCACCTTTTGTGAATTAAGGGTAAAAGTTAAACCCACCCCTAAATTTCAAGATTATGCTTATTGCGGCCGCACCTACGTAGCCATTACTGCAAAGCAGCGCACCGTGCTAAACGCTTACCTTGTTGAACAAAAAAATATGATTGTTCGCTTTAAATTGGATGGTGAGTTTATTAACGCGCCTTGTTTTTAATACGAAGAAACAGATTATTTAATATAAAGCATAAAAAAAAGACAAGTTTTAAGCAATATTACAGAAAATCAGGTATAATGCTTCTTTTTAATTATTAATGGTCCATCATGAGTATAAATATTCGCAACATCGCTATTATCGCCCACGTCGATCACGGAAAAACCACCCTTGTCGACAAATTACTTGAGCAAACAGGCACACTCGATGAACGATCTAATCATGGTGAGCGAGTCATGGACTCAAATCCCCTAGAAAAAGAACGTGGAATTACCATTCTTGCGAAAAACACCTGTGTGTATTGGAAAGATATGCAAGTTAATATCGTCGATACCCCGGGACATGCTGACTTTGGCGGCGAAGTAGAACGTATTTTATCCATGGTGGACTCAGTTTTATTATTGGTTGACGCGGTTGATGGCCCTATGCCTCAAACACGCTTTGTTACTCAAAAAGCCTTTGCTCAAGGCTTAAACCCGATTGTATGTATTAATAAAATTGACCGTCCTGGCGCACGTCCTGAGTGGGTGTTGGATCAAGTCTTTGATTTATTTGCTTCATTAAATGCGACTGATGAACAATTAGACTTTCCTGTTATTTATGCATCCGCTTTAAACGGTTACGCTAAGCTAGA
>CAWVYD010000064.1:0-9911 GCA_963934185.1 uncultured Legionellaceae bacterium
GCATTTAGGCTTTTCGCTTTTACCTACGGCGGCGGATAACTCACCTTTGTTGCCGAAAGAAAAAGGCACAGGGGCGATTAAAAGCATTAATTTAATTCGTAGTATTGTTCAAGGCTGTTTTGACAGAGCAACGGATGACATGATGATTGATGGTTTTACGGAAGAAGCAGAATCTTTAAAAGAAGTAACCGTCCATTGGCTGCGCCACACGGGGATATCTGATGATGTGAAAATTCGGCCTCGTGAGCACGTGCGTGATGATGCAGGGCATAGCTCCAGCGCCATAACCGATCACTATATTGATATTCAATTACATGAGCGACATCAAAGCGCAAAAAATAAAATCATCAATGATGATTAAAAAAATATTGGCATATGTATTTATAAACGTGCTATAAAATCTGCATCAGGAAATAACGTACTAGGGAGAGAATGTTATGCCAGAAACAAGAAAAGGTAATAAAAATACACTTACCAAAGAAAGAGCATCACTGTTGAGGACAAAGGATTCACTTCAAGGTGCTCTAAATACGTTACTTGAAAACGTCGATACAATTCGTAGTAATTACAACGAAAAAAAACCAGATGTTTCTTGGTTAATGAATGCTTATGGTTGGCTTCCTTCTTCTAAGGTTCCTAATCATTATCGTTTAGCTGCAATTAATGAGATTGAGCGAGTTGCTAATATAGCAAAAATGCTTCCGTCAGATAGGGTTTTTCAAGACTCAACAGAAGGAAATGCATTATGTGAGGACGTGCAATTGCTAAGAAAGGATGTGGACTGCTTAATGACAAAGATTGAATTGGTTAAAGGCGTTATTACTCATGAAAAATTGTTGATTTCAAGCACAAACTCAGAGCTTTATCTATCGCTAAATAATATTGTTACTGGTGAAAGTGAGGTCTTAGCGGGCTGTCGAGAAAGCTATAAAACATGGCTTAAAGATAACCCTAAACCAGATGCATCAGAGGCTTTGGAACAAACGCACAGCGCTCATATGGTTTAATTTAAACACAGGTTGTTAACAGGATGATTATGAAAAATATTTTTACAAAGCACCCAAGTTCTATTAATGAAACGTATTTTGAGCATTTAAAAGCAGCACTTGGATTTTCTTATCACTTGTTAATAGGCGGTTTTTCTTGTTTTACCCATGCTTTGTTTCCTTTTTTGTTTGTAAATACGGCAGGCAAAAAAGTATATGAAATGGTTGCGTTTATGAAGCGGACAGGTCGCTGGAAAAAGCTTGATGAAATGTATGGTAAAAAAGACAAGTAGTGTGCGGGCTAAACGCAGTTATTTGTTAACACGCCCTAGGGCGTGTTAACAATTCATTGTGAAGCGCTTGAGTTAACTAGACTTTGTCCTATCTGTTTAAAAAAGTATTTAAAATACTCAAAAGGGTGCGTCCATTATTGCGCCTTTAAAGGCTTTTTTAAACAGATATCACTAAAACCAATCAATTTCTTTACTCCAAAATGAATTGTCAACACGTCCTAAAAGATAAATATTTTTCATGTAATTCTAAACAATGGCGGTTTAGTTCTTCTAAAGTGCCATTATTGTTAAGGATATCATCAGCAAGTAAGGCGCGTTCTTGATAGCTTAACTGTTGTTTAATGATTTGTTCTACTTCTTGAGCTGACTTATTATCTCTCAGCACGGTTTGTGCTATTTGTTTTTTCGTGTTTATTTGAACGCATAAAATACGATTAATGTAGGGGAAGTCTTTCCGTTGATGAAACACTGGAATTTCAATTAAGCAATAAGGTGCTGTTGATGATTTAATTTCTTCGCTTATTTTTTTGTGTACTAATGGATGCAAAATATTTTCTAAACATTTCTTTTTTTCGGGTTCATGAAAAACAATTTGAGCCAGTGCTTTTCGATTAAGTATATTGGCATCATCAAATACATCGCTACCAAATAAATCTTTTATTTTCTGTTTTATTTTCGGCTGCTCGCTTAACGCCTTAGCAATGAGATCGGCACTGATCACATCAATGCCTAATTCATTAAAGAAATGACTAACGGTGGATTTACCACTACCAATACCACCAATCAATGCAACACAGTATTGAGTCATTAAACGGGTTAACCTTTATCTTTATGAGGAATGAATGCATCGCTGTAGATAGACGAAAGAGATGCGCATGCAAAGTATAGCTGTTTTCGAAGTAAATTAATTAAGTATATGGATTTTATATGATTATTTTTTATCGCGGTTTTTACAATGCCTACCAATGGTGAAGGGCCTGTGCCATTGCCAATTAAAAGTGTCTATGTTGGCGTATAAAAACAGGTGCCGTTTGGCCCTTGAAGGGTGAGTTCATCACCTATCTTTACGTCATTAAATAACCAATGGGTGAGGCAGCCTGAATCGTATTTTTAGTAGCCATCCGTCTTCAAGTGGGTAATGAAGTAGTTTCTACCCTCAGTGTCATTTTTCCAAAGGATAAGGGATTGACCAGCTTCAAACTGACAAGCATCTGGGATGCTGAGTTTTAAAATAAGAATGTCAGCAGATTTCATCTCCGCGCTAATGACCCGTGTATGGGTGCGAAGCGCATTCATATCTGTTTGTGATAACGCCATGTCTGAGGTAATACTGGATTGGCATGCAAGTAAATATCCTTTTTTTTTATACGTGGCTTTCAGGCCTAACTGTGGGCTTTCTGGCGCGGTGCCTTTGGTGCATTTGATTAAAAAACTTTAGCAATTACCAGCCTTGCATGTATCGTTTATTGGAACGTTTTCTTTTACTAATAATTCGAGTAAATTTTCATTCGCGTTTGCACTGTATCTTTTATTTTTAAGGTTAATGGTATGCGTCAACACGCCCTAACACTCACAGTTAATGAAAGACGAAATTTTTTTAAGCAGTGTATTATAATTTGGATTATAGGTTAAACGTGACAAATTATTTTTATAATTGGCTTTGTTTTGCATGCTTAATGCACCGAGATAATGTGAATGGTGTGGTATTTTTTCTCCATAAAGAGGATGCTCAGGAGCGACGTGCATGGCAACGTGTGAGTAATTTAATATTTTGTGACTCGGTAAGCAGCTGTGAATGATTTCTGTATTTTTTGGTAAATCACTTAATTTATGTTCATTACTATAAATGATTAATTGATTATTGGTGTGTGTTTGCTTTTTCAAAAAGGTGATTGCACTTTGATATGAAACGGTTTCATCATCGGTGGATACAATCATAAAAATGGGGCAGTGAATAGGCCGTTGTTCGGTGTGGCTTTGAACTTTTTTTATTAAGGACAGCACTTGAAAAACACTGTTGGTCGTAATGGAAGCGTATTTATTTTTTTCTTCTTCAGTTTCATAGGTAAGCCATTGTTTTGCTACCCACGGTGCAAACTCATTAAATTTTTGTAAGCTAGGAATAAGGTTGGCACCTTTAGAAACCAGTTCAAAGGCTGGCGCAAATAAAATTAAGCGGCAAACTTTTTTATAATGTTGCGCGAGATAACAGGCTAGGGTTGCGCCGGCAGAAAAACCAATAATGGTAATGTCAGTAACGGTGTCATTAAAATCATTAAGTGCTAGCTGAGCACAATCAATCCATTGTCGGTAATGGATGGTTAACGTATCTTCAGGGATGGTGCCATGGCCAGGCAATAAAATATTTTTAACGGTATAACCTTCAAGGCAGTATGACGCATAGAGGCTACTCATTGCGGTGGCACTGTCTAATAAGCCATGAATGAGTAAAATGCCTTTGTGTTTATTAATGGAGTGACTGTTAGGCGTAAAGTGCTTAGGTGCAATTTCATCTAAAATATCATTGGCTAATTTAGGGTGCTGTTTTTTTAATAAACGTTTGGTATTATCGATGTATTCTTGAAACGTTTTAAAGGTCATGAGTAGAGTGAGACAAGTTATTTTCACAAGTAATCATGATACCATTGACGCTTACTTTATACACGTTGTGAATGACGTGGTTTGGTTCTCAACATGGCAGGCTTTTTGATATACCCAATGAAAATGAAGAGGCGACTTTTTTAGTGCCGAGATTTTTGTGTGATTAATTGACTATGAGTGAGGTATCGGTAAGCTTGCTTAAGCCTCAATAAGCATAGCCCATAAAATATGGGCCGTTCTATAGCGAATGAATAGTGGAGTTATCACGCCTCTTCATTTCCGTTGGGTATATACCTGTGTTTCTTGAAAATTGCCAATAGAAATCAGACAATGTTGTTTTCAATCGATATACACACGTCTTGTTTTATTAGGATTTATATGCGTTTTATTTTTTTAATTTTTTCTTGTTTTGCTTTGTCTGCCTGTCAACAGACATCTTCCGAGCAGCAAGCTTTATTGCGTTTGCAAGCAAGTGCTGTGGCATGCCAAAAGCAAACGAACAAAACAGCGCAATGTGAATCGATAGAAAAAAAGTATGAATGGACGTCACAGGCGCTCTTACTTTTACAAAGTAGCCCGCAAGGATTTGGTCATACGGTTTTAACGTTGCAAACTCGTATTAGCAAGCTTAAAGAGCAAACGTTAACGCCGTTGCTTAGTCGAAAACTTGCTCAATTACAAACGGAGCTGGATGGGTACATTACCTTAATAGCTTTGTTTGAATCACCTCAATGAATTATTACGCATAACAGATTGGAGTAGTTAATGAGAATATTAATCAGTAATGATGATGGCGTCTTTGCTCCTGGCATTCATTGCCTTGCAAAAGAGCTTAAAGGCATTGCGGATGTGAATGTGGTGGCGCCAGATCGCAACCGAAGTGGCGCGAGTAACTCACTCACATTAACACAACCATTGCGTGTTAGTACGCTTGATAATGGGTTTGTGAGTGTTGAAGGCACACCGACGGACTGTGTTCATTTGGCGGTAACGGGCTACCTTGATCCTCAGCCAAACATTGTTGTCTCAGGCATTAATGACAGTGCCAACTTAGGCGATGATGTTTTGTATTCTGGAACCGTTGCAGCAGCAATGGAAGGGCGCTATTTGGGCTTGCCAGCGATTGCTATCTCTATGGTGGGTGGTTCACATAATATTTCGCATTACCAAACAGCAGCAAGCATTGCCAAAATGTTGATATTAAAGCTTGTTGATAATCCTTTACCCAAACAAACCATTTTAAACGTTAATGTGCCAGATGTTCCTTTGTCAGAAATGGCAGGCATTGAGGTTACTCGGTTGGGTACACGGCATGCAGCAGAACCCATTATGAAAGATCAAGATCCACGAGGACGAACCATTTATTGGATTGGGCCACCAGGACCTGAAGAAGATTGTGGTCCAGGGACGGATTTTTATGCAGTGAGACGGGGTTTTGTATCCGTCACACCATTACAGTTAGACATGACACATTACGATGTTTTTGAACGCCTTTCTGGTTGGCTTAATGAGGTTGACCTGGGAAAATGAAACTATTTTCAGCGTTATATGAAACCATGATTTCATTATCAAAACGTAAGCAAGCGCCCTATTTTTTAGCAGGTATTTCGTTTGCAGAATCATCGTTTTTTCCTATTCCGCCGGATATTATGTTGATAAGTATGGGACTTGGCCGTCCTAAGTCCGTTTGGATGTATGCGTTTATTACGACGTTTTTTTCTGTGATAGGAGGCGTGTTTGGTTACTTCATTGGCGTTTATGCGTTAGACTTTTTTTTACCAATGATTAAATCTGTTGGTTATTTTGATAGATATTTGATGGTTAAGCAGGCGTTTGAGGCGTATGGCATTGCTTTTATTTTTATTGCAGGGTTTACGCCCATACCCTATAAATTATTTACGATTGCAGCAGGCGCAATGAACATGGCATTGCTGCCTTTTGTTTTTGCCTCTTTTATTGGCAGAGGCATGCGTTTTTTCTTGGTTGCAGCGTTGTTATTTTATAAGGGCGAAGCGATTGAAAAGCAGTTATCAAAGCATGTAGAGCGGTTAAGTTGGTGTATTGTTGCAGGGTTACTAATAATTTATTGTATGGTTAAATTATTTTCAACATAAAGGATTAATATCATGCTAACAGCGGGACGTTTCTTTTGTATTTCATTACTTTCTATCACTTGCTGTGCGTGTTTTGAACGAATTATTACAACTGAGTTGGCGCCGGTAAGTAGCGGCCAAGCGAAAGAGCGACCGAGTTATGCCGTACGCAAAGGAGACACTCTTTTTTCAATTGCTTGGAAATTTGATAAAGACTACAAAGCATTGGCCTATTATAATCAAATGGAGGTGAATTCTTCACTAAGGGTCGGCCAAAAAATTAAATTAGTAAGCCGTCAGAAAGTGCTTGTTTCTGAAAAATCACCTAAAGTTATTACGCGCTCATCTTTCACATCAATAAAACAGCCAATATTAAAAGTGACGGCAAATAAAATGAAGAGAGCAGCGCGTGAAGATTCATCCGTTATAGAGAATAATCAATGGTATTGGCCTGCGAAAGGAAAAGTAACAGAGCAATTTTTATTAGCCAAACATCAAAAAGGCATTGAGATAGAAGGCGTGCTTGGTAGTGACGTTTTTGCATCAAAAGCTGGCACGGTGGCGTACAGTGGTAATGGATTAAGAGGCTATGGTAATTTGGTTATTTTGCGGCATAAGCAAGGTTTTCTAAGTGCTTATGCGTTTAATCGTAAAATTTTTGTCAAAGAAGGCGAAAACGTTAAAGCGAAACAAAAAATTGCCGAAATAGGAAGTAGTAAGGGGGGAAATGGACGCTTGCATTTCGAAATCAGAAAAAAAGGCCAGCCCATAGATCCGTTAAAATTTTTGATTAGGCATTGATATATATGAGAAATTAGGAGATGCTTAAACTTTCAGGATGAAAAAATAGTTAGTAACAAGTTAATAATAACATTTCGATTTTAAGTATTTGGTTTGGTATTCGTTTAAATTGTTATGATTGAGTAAGATCTCAGTGTTCAAATGTAGCGTGAGGTTTTGTGAAAGAATAACGTATTAAAACGATTAAAAAGCAAGTATTTAAATCTTAAAGTATACATTAATCATTTACTTACCAAGATAAAGAGAGGCCTCCATGAGTGATGTTAAATCTGATAATGTTCATGAAATGGTTAAGACGAAACGGAAGCGCAAAGAGGTAGCCATACCTAAAACCTCATCAAAAACAGTTAAAGCTTCGAAAGTGACTAAAACAGAAAAGTCTACGGAAGTAGTTAAAGCACCTAAAGTAGGTCTGTCTAAAAAAGTAGCAAAAACCAGTGAAACGCCAAAAGTCGCTAACGTCGAAAAACCTAAAAAAGTCGCTAAGCCAGTCAAAGCAATAAAAAAGGTGAAAGTGAGCAAAAAATCGCAAGCGGAAAATACTGATAAAGCAATTAAAACTATGAATGCTAAGGCGTTATTAAAATCAACATCCAGTGAAAAAGAGAGTATTAAAAGCGATAAGCCGATAAGAAAGATTGCTAAGAGTTCGGTAAAAGATAAATATGCATCTAAACTGCCAAGTGATGCGACTCAAATTTATTTAAGTGAAATTGGTTTTTCACCTTTATTAAGCGCTGAAGAAGAGGTCTATTATTCGCGATTGTCATTAAAGGGCCATGAACCATCACGTAAAAAAATGATAGAAAGTAATTTACGTTTGGTCGTTAAAATTTCAAGACGATATTTAAACCGTGGCTTAGCATTACTTGATTTGATTGAAGAAGGCAATTTGGGTTTAATGAGAGCGGTTGAAAAATTTGATCCGGAACGAGGTTTTCGTTTTTCTACTTATGCAACCTGGTGGATTAGACAAACCATTGAGCGGGCAATAATGAATCAAACGCGCACGATTCGTTTACCGATCCATGTTGTGAAAGAACTTAATGTGTATCTACGGGCTGCTAGGCAATTAACCCAGATTTTGGATCATGAACCAACTGCTGAAGACATTGCTGAGCTCGTGGATAAACCCATTGAAGCTGTTAAGAAGTTATTGGGCTTAAATGATAAAGTTATGTCGGTGGATTCACCCATTGGTTATGATGAACACAAATCATTGCTTGACACCATTCCAGACATTAATAGCCATAATCCAATGGATATGTTAACCAGCGATAATTTAAAAGAGCACATTGAAAAATGGCTTAATGAATTAAATGACAATCAGAGAGAAGTGATCACACGGCGTTTTGGCTTAAGAGGGCATGAACGCGCCACCCTAGAAGACGTTGGTAAAGCCATAGGCTTAACGCGAGAGCGAGTAAGGCAAATACAAGTAGAAGCACTTACAACACTTCGTGTTATCTTTGAAAGATACGGGCTTTCCCAAGAAAATGTTTTTGAATAGCGGTTAATTGCTTTTTTTTTATTAACGATGGAAGTTATTGGTTAAGTCTTGCCAGCAATTAAGGTAACTTATGTCTTTTTTATCTGAATCGGTAAGTGGCTGAGTTAGATCCCACGCCTTAACACTTTCAAACATGAAGGCTAAGGTGTTTTCATAACGTGTGTTTTTGAGTGGTTTTGATATGGCGTCGTTATAGGTTTGGCTGTCTGGTCCGTGAGCTGTCATTGCGTTATGAATGCTAAAGCCTCCAGGCATAAAGCCTTTGTCCTTAGCGTCATAATTTCCGTAAATTAATCCCATAAATTCGCTCATACAGTTTCGATGAAAATACGGAGGTCTAAACGTATGTTCTGCTACCACCCAACGTTCAGGGAATAACACAAAATCTATGTTGGCTGCGCCAACCACGAGAGAGGGAACGGTTAATACAGTAAAGATGGAGGGATCTGGGTGATCAAAACTGACGCTATTAATGGTATTAAAACGGGTTAAGTCATACATGTAAGGCAAATAATTGCCTTTCCATGCCACCACATTGAGTGGGTTGAAGGTTAATTCTTTTTGCCATAAATGATTTTGGTATAAACTAATGACTTGGCAAACTGCTTGTTTATCAATGTAATGGGCATTGGGATGAACAAAATCATTCGGGTTAGCTAAACCATTGGCGCCAATGGGGCCTAAATCGGGCAAGCGAAAACGGCCTGCCAAGCTTTCACAAATGTATCCATAACAGTCATTGCCTAACGCTTGAAAAATAATGCCACGAGGAATAACCGCAATGCTGCCGGGGCTTATGGTTAATGTGCCTAGTTCTGTTGCCAGTGTAACCGTGCCTTGTTGTGCAACAATCAGATATTCACCGTCATGATTTACAAAAAATTGTTGACTGTTTGTTTGATTGACTTGATAAGTTAAAATGCGTGCGACTTTATTCGCCGCAATGGGTTGTAAGCCATCCGAAAAACTTAGTGTTTTTTTATCGTTATTAAACAGTGATGTGTAGCGTAGTTGGTTGGGTCTTGCTGGGTGTTCTAATGTAAAAAGAGCGTCTGTTTTATAAAGTGAATATTCGTTATGCACGACGGACGGTTGAATTCGATACGTCCAAATTGAATGATTATTTTGTCTTGGGCAAGTAAATGCTGACCCATTAATTTGCTCTGCATATAATTTATGCGGTACGTTTTGTGGCGAGTTTTGCGTAAGTGGTAGTGCGCCATCTAATGCTTCGGATTGAAAATAATTACCAAAGCCTTTTAATACGTTTCCATTGTTCACTTTTCATGCATCCAAACGTCCTCATTAATCGAATCATAGAGACTTTTTGTTTTATCTTCAAGAAACTTAGGTTTTATATCAATTTGTTCAGTGACATCTACTGTGCATACGGTAAAATATTATCAATAAATAAAAATCATGCTTAAGCTCTGTTCTTCTTGGCCGATACTTGAATTGAAAACTCTGGCACTGTCTTTGCTGTGTGTTTGTGTCATAAAGGGTCATGTTGTAAGCATGCTTTGAATATTAACCATACTGTTTAAGAATAATAAAGGTTTCCTCATGTCATACAAATTTGAAAAAGGTAAAGATAAAATTATTTCGTTGGTGACGGATAAAGTTAAAA
>CAWVYD010000065.1:0-9909 GCA_963934185.1 uncultured Legionellaceae bacterium
TATTATTAACATGGTTTTTAGAGACTATTTACACACTTAAAATGACAGTCCCTAATACGGTGTTTATTTCGACAGTCGATACTGCGTGCAGTTTATAACCACGCACAGTATCGACTTCTTGCTCAAATAAAAACCTACATATGTATCAAAATGTTTCTGTAAGTCCTTAATGCGCCCTTAATGTTTCAATGTTATACTTTATTGAAATATAGTTAAGTTCTTAAAGGAGATGCCAATGTCATATAGAAAAAAAGACACTGTTTTTCTAGACGCGTTTAAAGATCAGTTTAAAGACCATATAAAAAAAGCTTATGTGCCTGGTGGTTTAGAAAACCAAGCTCAGGATATGATCAATAAAGCAATTTTGGAAGGTTCACCAGGCAGACTAAGCCGACTGTTTGATGCATTAGAAATTCCTATTGTGAGTGAACATAAATTAAAAAAACGTTTAGCAAAAGCTGGAAGCCTCGAAGCTTATATTTTACCAATCATACAAGGCGCTGCAAGTCTATTACTTACTGATGATCTATCCAAAGTGAAACCAGAGGTTATTGATGCAATAGGTCTCAATAATTACGCAAAATTGACTGGTGGAAAAATTGATAATGGGCGTGTTGTCGCAAACAATAAAACGCATGTAAAACAATTTCGAGCACAGGAAAAAGTCATTGCTCAAAATATTCTTCTTGCTGTCATTGTTGACTATAACGAAATATTAACCGATCAAATTAATAATAGATTGAAAGAGATCACAGAAAAGAACAGTGAAATTTTAAATGTTCTTTCACAAATGAAACAGACAATGACAAGTGGCACCTTTGATGAGGAAGCGATGCTGGTTGACATTAATACTACGATTGAAAAAGACGTTTTAAATAAAACGAATGAAGAACTTATAGAAAGTGCTAATAATGCAATATCAGTAATTAAAAACCTGGATGTTGCAACAATAGCGGCTGGCTCTAACATTGCCTTAGATGGCTTGTATCAAGTAATGAAAGCTCAAAAAATGTTACAAGAATATAAAAGAAATGAGAGTATTGCGTTAGAGCAAACGATCATTACACCATCAAAGCGTGTGTTAGAAGATTTTTCGCTTGATCAATTAAACGTTAAAAATAGATCAGTTGTAACGGTAGACAAACTTTATAAGGAAATACGTCGATATGAAATTTTTCTAGAGAGTATTATAGAAAAATCTGTTAATAATGAATCGTTGAAGCCTGATGAGAGAGACGTTTTAATGCAAGGCGTTGCGGCCAGTAAGAACATACTTATTAACGCTTATGAAGCATATTATATGCATAAGGACATGCCTCAAGATTACAGCGCTGAAATAGCGCTTGGCAAAATGAAATCAGAATTTCAAGACAGTATGATAGCTTTAGTAGAGAAAGTGGATGTTAAAATGTTTGAGGTTCAACCGAGTAAATCATTTACAAGCATACTTTATACTATCTTTTCAAACTTGCATGGTTTTATTAGCGATATGATGGGTTTAGGAGAAGATAAAAGACGGGAAAGAAAAGAGCAGGGTTTTCTTAATAAATTATTGATGCTAAAAGGAAATGCAGCCGCAACATTAGAAAATAATGAGCAGGCATTCTTGATAGAAACGGATGATCTTTCGGCGAGTCGATTCAGTAGTGAGCAAAGCTCACCAGCCAGTTCTATGGATATTAATGAGCCAACGACTAGCATATCTCCACCTGGTTCCTCCATGAGTGTTGATAGTGTTGAGAGTGATGACGATGATGATTTTATTATGAATAATGAACAAAGTGCAGAATTTGAAAAGGAAACAGGGGCTTTTTTTACTACTGCCTATTCGGCACCTAATCAGAGCGAAGCTTCTCGCTGTGCTAAGGATGTGACTTGGGATAAAAAAGTGTTTGAATCGCTGTATGGAAGTTCATCTTCAACAGGTTTTTTCTCGGACAGTTTGTCTGTTGAAAGAAATAAAACCTTAGACAGTGAAAAAGAGAAGGTAGAAAAAGCATGGACGGGCGTAACGTCTGCTAGTTAATGCTGGCAGTAAGCGCAATAAACCGTGCTTCGATTATCAATTAAGCACTTATCTAAAGGGCGTTGACACGTTGTACAAGGCAACGTATTTCGCCCATACACGTGTAAAGTCTGGCTGAAATAGCCAGGCTTGCCATCAACGTTTTTAAAATCTTTCAGAGTGGTGCCGCCTTTTGCGATGGCTTTTTTTAATACTTGCTTGATGCGCTTAACTAAGCGTTTACTCTCATCAATGCTAAGGTCACTTGCCTTTCGGTTAGGATGAATGCCCTCGAGGAACAAACATTCTTGCGCATAAATATTGCCAACACCCACAACAATATGGCTGTCCATTAATACTTTTTTAATGACCTTTTTTTTCGTTTGACATGCTTTGTAAAAATAGTGGCTATTAAACGCCGGTGTTAATGGCTCCGGTGCGAGTTTGCGTAACAAAGGGTGTATGTGGTACGGAATATCAAACCAATTTATCATGCCAAATCGGCGAGGGTCAGTATAGCGAACAAGCAACTTATTGCTCAGAAGAATATCAACATGGTCGTGTTTCTCTGCTGCAGTATCAATGGGTAAAACTCGTAAGTGACCAGACATACCAAGGTGTAATAGAACGTAACCTTGGTCTAATTCAAACAGCAAATATTTACTTCTTCGTGTGAGTGTTTGAATGATTCTTTGCTCGCATTGAGCTTCAAAACGAGACTCAATAGGGTAGCGCAAGCTGCGGTTTCGAACAATTACTTTATCAATGGTTTGATGAGTAACGTGTGGCAGCAAACCTTGGCGCGTCGTTTCAACTTCTGGTAGCTCAGGCATTACTTTTTATCATGATCAATGATAATGCCTTTGTGCTTTGATTTTGACTTGGATTTTAATCCGTGGCCAAATTTAGTTAAGAACAATTGACGAAGTGTAACGCCAAGCCATAGCACACCTGCTATTAATATTCCCCAAACTAGAACGTTTGCAATGATAAAAAATAGTCCGACTAACAGGGCTATAGCAAAGCCTATGATGAGAAAAGGCATGAACGTCTCTAATGGATTTTTTTTCATTATAATTCCTTTATTATCTGTTTGATATCAATGCATTACGCTTATGTTTTTTAATTAAGACGTAACGTTTAAAGTCTTTTAAATTATCTGTGCGAGTGATGACTAAGACTTTCCTTTTGGTATTATGCCAATGTCGCCAAAATGGGTTTGGTAACATTAAATATGGATTCGTAATGCCTTCTTTTTTTTGTCCCCAGGCAAATTTACCAATCCAGGAATCAATGTTTTCTATGCCTGGCGTTTGCCATTTTTCCACAACAATCAGTGGGTGTTTTAACAAAATGGGTAAATCATAATAAAAACTTTTATATGAGTAAATGGGTAGCTTGGGCGTCTTATTAATTATTTTAGCTAAAATTTGCGTAGAAGCAATGGTAGGTTTCTTATTAGCTATAAACTCTATCCAATAGGGTACGGACGCCGTTAATAAAAAGCAAAGTAAAGAGGCCGATATTGAATAGAGAATGTGGGTGATGCTACGAGTTTTGATTCGGCAACAAATAACGCCTACCATCACTAAGATACTTAGTGCGACGACAACGATTTTACTGCCTATCGCAGGCAGAATTAACGTATCCATTGCGTAGAAAACAGCGCTTAGTAACAGCGCACTGATAATGAACATGGTCCATAAAGCAAGTGGTACGAGGCGATTCCGCATGCCTTCCGTTGTTAAATAATGCGCCATTAAAATGGCTAAAGGTGGTAATGCGGGAATAATATAGCTGGCAAGTTTTGATGCTGGCAGTGAAAAAAAGACGGTAATACTAACCAGCCAGCAGATGAAATAGAGCAGAATTTGGGGCGTAATAAGCGTTAAATCAAAGGTTGATTTTATGCGGGGCTTTGAGGGGGCATTGAATCGAAATGCTGATATGGTTTTTTTCGTTTGCACATAAAGTGCTTGCAAACTAAAAACACTCCAAGGAAACATGCCTGCCAAAATCAGACAGGGGTAAAAATAAAAAGGATTTTGCGCATTAAACTGATGACCAATAAAGCGTGTAAATTGCTGTTCGTAAAAGAAAAAATGCAAAAAACCTGGGTTGGCTTGTTCAACCAAATAATACCAAGGTGCATTGATTAATAGGACAAGACAAAGCCCACTGGGGATACGAAATTGGCTAAGCCTTTTTAATTGGCCGGTTAATATCAGCCAAATGCCAATGCTAAGTGCTGGTAAAACAATGCCGATTAAACCTTTGGTGAGAATTGCTAGCGCCACAGATAAATAGGCAGCGTAATAATAAGCGCTGATTTTTTTAGGGGTAAGCGGTGCAAATACCGCCATAGAAAAAAAAAGTAATGCGTTACTAATAAGGACAGCAACTTCCATGTCTAAATTGGCATAGAGGCCGATAAAAAAATACAGCGGTGAGCTTAGGAGAATTGCAGATGCAAGCAGCGCCGTATGTTTGTTAAATAAGTGCTTACACGTGTGATAAACATTAAATGCACCAAACAAAGCAAACAGAGCAGGGAAGAACCGCAAACTACCGTTATTGTGACCGAAAAGTGTAATGGCGCTGGCTTGAAGCCAATAATACAGCGGTGGTTTATCAAGGAACAGTACCCCATTAAAGCGAGGCGTAACGAAATCACCACTGCGTAACATTTCAAACGCAATTTCTGAATAGCGTGACTCGTCCGGGTTATTAAGGGGGCGATGATTAAGCAGTAGTAAAAAAAGTATTGAGAAAAGCATAAACATTAAAACGCTGCTGTATTTGCTTAAGTTTAATTTCATGTTTATGACTAGCTCCTTAATGGCTTCTGTTTAGGGTAAAGTCCACAAGGTTTGCCAGTGATTTTTTTGCTTGACTGTTAGCTAATAAGTCTAAGGCCACTAAGGCTTTATTACCTTCTTGTTTTGCAGTGATAAGCGTTTTTTCAAAACTATGATACTTATGCATCATTTGTAGTATCTCAGAAAAGTTATCTTTTGAGTCATCCTTGAGACTGTTTTGAATCAGCTCTTTTTCGGATCTGCTTGCCGACTCTAAGGTGTAAATAAGAGGGAGGGTAATCTTTCCTTCACGCAAATCATCCCCTGGCTCTTTGCCCAGTATGTCTGAAGTTGCTTTATAGTCAAGTAGATCATCAATGATTTGAAAGGCGTTACCCAGATGCAGGCCGTAGGCTCGCATGTTTTCAATGATTGGTTGCGGCATGTTAGAGGCCATAGCGCCAATTTCAGTCGTGGCAGAAAAAAGTTTGGCGGTTTTAGCGCGGATAACATCAAAATAATCGTTTACGTTTAACTGGCTTGCATGTGCATTGGCTAGTTGTTTGACTTCACCGCAGGTAATGTCATGTGCGGCATTGATTAATACACTGAGCATCGGCATGCGGTTTGTTTGCGTCATAAATTGAATGGATTGGGTTAATAGTATGTCGCCCACTAAAATACTTGTTTTATCACCCCATAAACTATTGGCGGTATGTTGGCCACGTCTAAGCTGAGACTCATCTAATACGTCATCATGCAATAAGGTAGCTGTATGAAAATATTCAATGGCAGCAGCGGATAAAATGTGGTCATTATCTAGAATGCCACATGCTTTGCCGGTCAATAACAGTATTAGAGGACGTATTCGCTTACCACCACTTTTAAAAATATGATGTGATAAATCATCAACCAGACCGATATTAGAATTGATGTTGTCCCTAATAAGGGTTTTAAATTGTTCAAATTCGTGCGCAACCAGTGCGCGAGCAGAGTTTAATGGCATTTTTATGTGTGTTTGTATTTTTTAAGCGGATGACGGATCCTAACAGGTGCGCCTTAAAACACCAAGAAGATATCGCTATCTTAGTGTTTATTTGGAGAAATAGGGCGGACGATGTCTTCCTCGTTGGAGTCTTCTTCATCGCTGGAGTCTTCTTCATCGCTGGAATCTTCTTCATCGCTGGAATCATCAGACATTAAGTCAGGGTAGAGACGAGAAAGGTCTTCAGGAATATCTAATCCATCACTTAACTCATCATCAAAAAACACAGGGTCCGCCCACTTTTTGCTCTTACTGTTTGAGCTGTAAGAGAAATAACAAGAGGGTGATAAATTCCTCTTGTTGGGTTTTTCTTGTCTTATCATGTTTAAATTTATTTGATCCTCATGTCTATCAGTTTGATATATGAGCTTAATCAGAGAGGTTTGTAATTCTGCCAGGGAACTTGTTTTTAGTCTGTCGACTATTTGGCTTTTAGGTTGGCCGCATTGTTTTAATCGCTCACTATAGATTTCAATGAGATCAGTTGTTTGTTCTTGAGATAGTGTCTGTTCAGGTGAGTACAAAGCCTTTAAAATCATTAATATATCAAATGCCGCTTGGGTGCCTAATCGTTGTTGGTTGGACGGTGTTACGGTTGCTTCAATTAATGTTTTAAGTTCTTGGCCAACAACGGATGAAAAAAACGGATCCGAAAAGTTAAAGTTAGTGCCAGAATTTAGCTTCCTGATTCGTCGGCTTTTAAGTTCTAGATACAACGGTTCATAAGGTTTTATTAGGTGATAAATATTTTTACCTAAGATAAAGGAATGTGCTTTATCTATGTCAATGCGTCGTTTTTGTGTTGATTCTTCAGAAAACTCTTCAGGGTCATAACCTAATGACTCATGAAAATCACAGTCCGCCTTATCTAAACATTCATCAAGTAGAAGTGATTTTTTATCGCAGACATGCAATTGATTTGATGCATCAAGTAACCAGTTTTTATTTTTTGAATCAGGGAAAAACACGTTGGCTTGCTTGAGAGAGAGAAATAAGCCAGCCATTTTACTCATTATGGAAAGAACCTCTTGATGCGTTATAAGCGTTTTCCCTGGTGTTTTATCAGCCTTTATTTCAGTGTGTTCTTGAGCATAGTCAGTAATGTTTTGTTTGAAAAAAGGAATGACTTCTAGGCTTCGACATTGAATATCATTGTTGTTAAAGGCCTTTGGATCAATCTTTAGCTCCAGACTGTCTTTAACAACATTCGTATCGTAGTCATAATAAACATTGGTGTCTTCATAGTAGAGAGTTGTTTGAAAAGCAGTTATCTGAGTAAATTCATCTTGGCTTTCAACGTCTTGTTGATTCTTTTCAAGGAAGCCAACTTTTAGCAGTTGTGCATCGTCTTGTTTGCCGTCTATAAGGGGGGGGCTTATTTTAAATAGGACATTATTTCCGTCATAAAAATGGGAAAGGGTGTTCTTTGAAAAAAAATCATCAAATAATATCGCATCTGAACTCGTTTTATCGGGATAGACATTATTTATGAAATCGGATAGGGCAAAGGGAGGAGAATTTAGTTTTGAGTAAACGACCTTTTGATTAAAATAGCAAAGTTGTTTTGTAAGCGTATTTCGTTTGTCCGTCGACATTTGAGTTAGGAGTTCAGTTAACGTTAGAGTTGAAACCGCATCTGATTTATGCTCAATGGTTGTTTTTTGTGCTGGCATAATAAATTCCCCTATGGTTTTATTGGTAATCCTTTATCGCACTTAATGAATTTAAATAATCCTTTTAGTGGGTTTGGTAATAAGGTAATTGTTATATTATTTCATAAAAGGTTCAAGTGACGGTGTGTCATTTAGCCGGTGTTGATAGACGACGTAAAAGGACATGACATTCTTTAAATAATTTCGTGTTTCATGCCAGGGCAGTGTTTCAATCCAAAGATCGGTTTCTTCTTTATTGGATTTTTTCAGCCAGCGTGACACTTGGCTTGGACCAGCGTTATAGGCAGCAGCCATTAAAATAGGATGATTATCAAATCGTTTGGATAAATGGTTTAAGTACGCCACGCCAATGTTAATGTTGGTTTTAGCTTGATACATGTGTTTCATTGAGCGAAGGGGAATATGATATTGCTTTGATACTTTGCGTGCCGTTGAGGGAATCACTTGCATGAGCCCTAACGCGCCAGCGCTGGATTTAACCTTTTTCCGAAAGGTACTTTCTTGACGGATGATGGCATAAACAAAGGCTTCCGGCACATCGTATTTTATAGAATATTTTTCAATGAGCTTGGCGTGCGCTAAAGGGAAACGTAAAAATAAATCATTTTTATATTGGCTTAAATTTGCCAGCATTAAAGCTTTGTCATGCCACTGCCACGTTGAGTAATGTTTGGCGAGTTGGTACTGAGCAGCTTTACTTAAATCATTACTAAGCTCGTAACTTAGTAAACTTGCTTTATCAATACGTTGACGTTTGTAGAGTGTATTAATGTAATTAATCTGGTTTTTATGAGGCGATAATAATTCGGGTTGATTAAGGTATTTTTGTTGTTGCATGGTCATGTCAAAGCCTCCACGATGACTGGCGAGGAAACCATAATAATGACGTTTATCACTTAATAGGGCGTAGAGTGCGTTTGCTTTTTCATGCTCACCTAATTTTTCAAAGGAGCGTGCGTACCAATATTGCCAGCAAGGTTTATTATGCAAATGAGTGGGTAAAAACTTAATAATTTGATTTATATCATGCCACCTGTGTTCCTTTAGGGCAGCACGTAAGCGCCATTCATGGTACAGATCAGGCGTGGTTTCAGGATCTAATTTTGCAAAATAATCTTCAGCATTTGTTTTATTTCTAATCGCGAGGTAAAGCGCTAATTTTTGATAAATGGCTTGCTTTTGCGCGTAGCTAAAGGGGTATTTTGTTTCATTTTTTTGCCAATACATAATGGCTGATTTCATGTCTTTATAGATAAGATGCTTTAACACACTAACAATGATGTGTGTTGTGTATGGGTGTTTTGTGAAAATGTGGGCGTTAAGCCGTGTGGGGTGTTTAATAAGTTGCTGCCATTGGCTTATCAGAGCTTGATCGCGTTTAGGTAAGTTACTCATTAATTGTTTTACAAAGGTGTCTTGCTTGGCTTGCATGACAAGCGTAATGCGTTGCCAGAGTAGGTCATCATTAAAATATTGGCTAAGTTGCCATTTTTTAAAAATATACCGGCACGCTTTAGGTTGTTTATGCCCCGTTAACCATATTTTTTTTACGTGCTTTAATGCTGTTTGGCTTTGATTGGCTTGATGCAATGCGTGCAAGTAGTGGCATTGCCGAGTGATGTTTTTAGTCGGCTGATAATACGTTAAATAATCTTGCCAGCGTTTTCTTTTGGCTAAATAAGCGAGCCATTTTTTAAGAAGTCTATCGCTTAAATAATTTTTTTCATCAATAAAATTAGCAACGCTTTCTTGATTTTTCATATTAGAGAGCAATGCCGTATAACGAGTATACGTTTTATCACTTGCCATGCTTAAGCTTGGCCATAAAAAGCATAAAATGTATAACGGCACGAGGACTGTAATCAAGCTTTGTTTTAATCGTTTCATGCTTTAACTGTCGGCGGCTGGAATATAATGTTTAGTTGTAATGAACAAGAGATTATTAATGATTAAATAATTGACTTAAATCAAAAGGATAAGCCTGGTCATTAAGTTGTCAATGATGAAAAAAAAATAGGAAGGTTAGAATGTTAATTGAGCCTGGCGAGTGGGCGCAAGTGACAATGCGATATTTTAGCATTGATGTTTATGATTGGACTTTGGATAAACCGGTATAAAAAACGAGCAAAACAGATGGCTTTAAATCCTGAGACAATAGCCCAATGAATGGTGAATTCGGCGTTTCCTTCATGGCTCGCTCAATATTTCGCATGACCAGTTCACAAATCAACTCTTAGAACGCATGTGAAAGGTCTAATTTTATACAGTATAAAAAAATTTACGTTGCTAAGAAATTGCTTGGACGCCACAGCTTTATTCAAAATAGTTGTAACCTGCGCGCGGCCATAAAGGGTGGTTTTGATCGTGTTCTTTTGCGCGCCATAAGCC
>CAWVYD010000066.1:0-9753 GCA_963934185.1 uncultured Legionellaceae bacterium
ATGATAGCAACCGGTTATGACGCCGAGCTCGATGAGCTTAAAGCACTCAGTGATAACGCCAATGAGAAACTCATTGAACTTGAGCGTCAAGAAAAAGAAAGCACCGGCATTGCCAGTTTAAAAGTCGGCTACAATCGCGTTCATGGTTTTTTCATTGAAATGCCAAAATCTCAATCTCACCTTGCGCCAGCGCATTATCAACGTCGGCAAACATTAAAAAATAACGAACGCTTTATCACCCCAGAATTAAAAGCATTTGAAGACAAAGTATTAAGCGCTAATAGTAAAGCCTTAGCGCGCGAAAAAATGTTATTTGAAGCGCTTATTGGCTTAATCACACCGTACTTAGACGCGCTAACCCTAATGTGTGAAAGCATCAGCGAGATCGATGCCTTAAGTAATTTGGCTCATCGTGCAGACGCTTTAAATTTAAACAAACCGACACTGGTTAACGAACGCCGCATTGACATTAAAAACGGCCGTCACCCAGTCATCGAGCAACTAAGCGATGCACCGTTTATTTGTAATAACGCAAGGCTTAATGAAACGCAGCCATTACTCATGTTAACGGGCCCTAACATGGGCGGTAAATCAACCTTTATGCGCCAAACCGCTTTGATTGTGTTACTGGCTCATACCGGCAGCTTCGTACCTGCCAGTCAAGCGCACATTGGCCCGGTTGATCGCATTTTCACCCGTATTGGTGCCAGCGATGACATTAGCTCTGGGCGCTCAACCTTTATGGTTGAAATGACTGAAACCGCAACCATTTTAAATCATGCCACACAAGACAGTTTGGTATTAATTGATGAGATTGGTCGTGGCACCAGCACCTTTGATGGCCTAGCCATCGCTAAAGCCTGCGCGTGGGATCTGGCTACTCGCCTTAAAAGCTACAGCTTATTCTCAACGCACTATTTTGAGTTAACTCAGTTAGAACAAGAATCAAGCGCCATTTGTAACATTCATCTGGACGCTTTAATGCAAAACGACACCCTTATCTTTTTATATAAAGTTAAGCGTGGTCCATGCAATCAATCCTACGGCATTGACGTTGCTAAATTAGCCGGCATTCCTAAAGACGTTATTAACCATGCCCGCACCATTTTAAAAAGTTTTGAAGACAAAGCCATTGAAAACACACCAAACATTGAGCCCAACAAATCAGGCTCAATAGCCCCCCCTAAATATACCGCACCTTATGAAGCCTTTATTCAAAAGATCGCCCCAGACGAACTAAGCCCCAAAAAAGCCTTAGATCTTATTTATCAATTAAAAGCATTGGAGAACACATCGTGTTAAGTCATAAAACTCTATTAATCACAGGCGCAAGCCATGGCATTGGTAAAGCCGCTGCCTTATTTTGTGCAAAACAAAACGCAACGGTTATTTTACTTGCCAGTAATGAGCGTGCATTAGAACAGTGTTATGACGAAATCATTGCATTAAAAAAACAAACACCACTCATTTGTACGTTTAATTTAGAAAGTGCCGTTGCCGATGATTACGTTACATTAAAGAACACACTCGAACAAAAATCCATCGTATTAGATGGCTTAATCCATTGCGCTGGCCAATTAAAATCATTACGGCCTATTGAGCACACACCGCTAGAGCAATGGCACCGCTTAATGCAAATTAATACCAATGCGCGTTTTGCCCTGACCCAAACACTCTTACCATTACTCAGAAAATCTGAGCAATCACATTTGATATTTACCTTATCTGACAAAGCCTTTGATAAAGGCCAAGCAAACTGGGGTGCCTATCAGGTCACTGAAAAAGCCAATGCGGCATTATTTGAAATATTAAAAGAAGAATTAGATAACAGTACTATTAAAGTAAATGCGGTTAATGCGCCTGATTGCAATACGAAATTACGCAAACAAGCCTTTCCATTTGAAGAAAATCCACATTTGGTAGAACCTAGCGCGCTTGATTGCCTGTGGCAATCATGCTTTGATAAGTCTATTACGCATGGCGAAGTGATATCGCTTGGAAATTAAGCTCTGAAAACATTGATAAATCGATCCATACAATTGACCATGCTTTGTTGCCTAATAGCCACTCAACAAACGTTTGCTGCCCGCTATTTAATTCACGGCATAAAAGGCAGCATGGCTAACAACGTTGATCTACGTTTGTCATTACTTGAAAAAAACAGCCCTACATTAAGTAACACGCAATTAATTGAAAACATTAAGCTCGCCATGGCGCCTTTTGGCTATTACTCACCAAAGATTAAGGTGAATAATAAGGACTTTCAAATTACTGCAGGTATAGCAACTCACATTAAAAGTATAAACATACGCATAGAAGGACCCGGCAAAGGATTGCTGGAGCCTCTGCTTAAAACCGGCCCCCTGCAAGAAGGTAACGTCTTTAAAAGTGAAGACTTTGACAATGCCAAACAACAACTGTTTGATAAAGCAGAGCAGAACGGTTACTTAAATGCACGCATGCGCCAAAGCCAAGCGCTTATTAACCCACTCAATGGTCAAGCTCATATTTCGCTTCATTTTGAAACCGGCGATTTGTATCATTTTGGCGCGATTAATTTTAATCAAACCAGCGCTTATAACCCACTTTTTTTAGAACGTTATCTAAGCTTTAAACCAGGTGAAGCGTTTAGTACTGAAAAATTACTAACCTTTAATGCGTCTTTAAATGACAGTGGTTATTTTCAAAAAATTTCCATCAAACCAAGAATAAGTAAAAAAACAATCGTACCCATTGATGTTTTTTTGCATGATAAACCCTCACAAAATTACTTAGCCGGTTTGGGCTATATTACTGATACTGGCGCACGTGCACGTATTGGTTGGCAATGGCTGCGCGTTAATGATTTTGGCCACACGTTTCAAGCATTATACATTGGCTCCCAAAAACAAAACACATTACAAGCGCAATACGTTATCCCTGGTTTCAAACCCAGCACCGATCAATACACCTTTTCGTCGAAAGTATTCCAACTTAACTACCCTCTGGGTAGAAGCCACGCTCAGCAATACACCGCCGCTAGCTTATTTGAAAAAAAAGGTCGGCAATATACCATAAGCATCAATGCCTTAAACGAAAGTTTTAATTTTAATGGTTTTAGTAAAATCACTAAAAAAGTCCTCTATCCCAATATTAAAGTTGCCTATAAACAAATAAACTCACCGATTTTTTCAAAACATGGCTTTGCGCTTAACAGCAATGCAAAAACCGCTCGCACAATCCTCGGATCAGATTTAAATTTAGCGCAAATAGAACTAAGCGCCAAAATTGCTGTTTGGTTGCCCAGCCATACGAGACTTTTTTTTAGAGGCAACGCTGGCTTTACAAACACTGATGACATTAACGCCGTCCCCTTATCCTTACAGCTATTAGCCGGTGGCGCTGACAGTATTCGTGGCTATCATTACCAAAGCCTTGGCCCTGGCAAACGCCTGATTGTTGGCTCTGCGGAAATTCAACAAGAAACCTTTTTTGACGATTGGTTTGTTAATGCCTTTTATGACATTGGTGATGTGTATCAACCCTTAGCCAATCATTGGAAACGTGGTGTTGGCGCTGGTATTATGTGGGTTAGCCCAATGGGTCCCATAAGATTAAGCCTAGCAAAAGCGTTAGATGATGAAGGAAAACCACTGAGAGTCATTTTTAATATGGGGCCGGATTTATGACAATACTCAAGCGGTGGTTAAAACGGCTAATAAAAACAAGCTTACTCCTGCTGTTAAGCCTAATCCCCTTAAGCTTTTTTTTACTTGGCACCCATACGGGCTTAAACGTTGATCTGTTTATAATTAAAAAAATAAGTGGTAATGCCTTAACCATTCAAAAAACACAAGGCAGCGTATTAAATAAGTTAAGCTTGGCTAATATCAATTACAAAACAAAAGAACTTAGCGTTAACGTCAAACAATTCAATGCCTCCCTTTCCCTCATTAAAAGCTTAACTCAAGGCCTAACGTTACGCGACGTTTACCTTAATGACGTTAAGATTAACTTAAATAACACCACAAGCAGCTCGTCACATAACGATACGCAGTCTCTGTTATCATCCTTAAAAACAGGCTACATCAATCAAACGTTTTCTCCGCCCATTATTTTAAACCAGTCATTAAACGCCTTAAAAAAACTTCGCTTTAACTTAGATAATGTCACCATAAAAAATCTAAACTTTCAAAGCTCAACCCAGCAGCATTTGCTCCATTCATTACGGCTTAGTAGCATTGCTGATGGAAAAAAAATATCCATAAAAAGCGCAAGCGCACGCATGGATGAACAAACCATTGAACTGCATGGCACCCTTGATTTACTTAATCATTTAACAACAAACATGACGCTTGTTAGCCAAGGTAAAATAAATATTAATAGCACTTTAGTCGGTAATGAAACCCACCACGAATGGCGCACAAAATTAACCAAACCGTTTAACGCATCACTTAATATTGACTTTAAAAAAGACAATACATTCCAAGGCGCTCTAAGCATTAAAAAAGGTTTCTGGCCACTTCAAGGCGCTAAGCAAATTTCCATACCCAATGTGTCCTTGACGCTGGAAGGAACGCCTAGCCATTACACCGTTGAAGGCACCGGCCAACTGCAAGCCACTCATTACCCGCAACTTAACGTTTCAATGGCTGCACAAGGCAGCCAAAATCAATTGCGTTTACAGCGCATGACACTGTTAGATGGGCAGGCGTTCGTTAACATTAAAGGCCTATTTGCATGGGCACCTTTTTTAACTTGGCAGACAACGGTTAACGTAACAGAGTTTCTAACCTCCTCTTATATACCAAGCCTTCCTGGAAAATTAAACGCTAATTTCGATAGTCATGGTTCGCTAAAAAAGGCCACGTTAAACACCTTAAGCCAACTTAAGGTATACGGCACATTACTCAATAAACCCCTTGTCATTGAAGGCCTACTTAATACAGAAAAAAACATACGATACGCCTTAATCACGTTAGGTGAAAATCGTCTTAAACTTCACGGCAAAAACACCCTACCTGTTAACATTGACATTAATTTCCCATCACTTAATGAGCTTCACCCCGCGCTGAGTCATGTACATGCCGCTTTAACAGGTCAAGGAACCTTCGCCCAAAAAAGTAATATGACGTTAAAACTTAGTGCCGGCCATTTGCAATTAGAAAGCGCACCACCTCTTCATTTCAAAGGCGCTGATCTTTTAATGACTAACAACACAAACGACGCAACGTTATCAGGCAGTTTGCATGTATCAACAGAAAAAAAATGTTTATTTAATGGTAAACTGCCACGCTTTAACCCCTCTTCGTTAACCAGCCAAACCATTGATGCTCAATTAAGCTGCTACCTAAAGGACATTAATGAAATCGATTCCTTCATAGCAGATTTATCCAACAGCCATGGAGAATTAACCGGTAACGCATTCGTTAAAGGCCTGTTATTTTCGCCCGATGTTTCGATTGACGTAAGACTCAAGCATGGTCAAACACTCATCAAAGCTTTAAATGCCCAGCTAAATAATATTCATCTCTCTTTAACCGGTAAACCAAAACATTATCTCTTAAGTGGCTCAGCCAAATCAGGCGCTGGCATACTTAATATCAGTGGCAATGCATCCTTGACGCCATCACACTTTGCCAGCCAATTGTCGCTTAAAGGACACAATGTCACACTGTTAAATACCGATGAATATAAAATAAACGCGTCGCCAAACGTAACACTTAAATTTGGTAACAAAACACTCTTAATCAATGGCGCAATACACATCGATGATGCAAAACTCAACCCACATGATTTTAGTTCTACCATAGAGCTGCCAGATGACGTGATAGTACTGGGTAATACGCATCAAAGAAGCAGCGTATTAAACATTGGCTATCAACTAAATCTTGATTTGGGTAATGACACGCACTTATCACTTGAAGGGCTTAAGGGATCGCTCAAAGGCATGTTAGAATTAGACGCCCCCATTCATCAATTAACCAAAGCAACCGGTATGCTAAGCATTAGAGACGGTACCTACAAAGCTTACGGACAAAATTTAAACATTAAACAAGGCAAACTCGTTTATGCCGGCGGGCCGTTAAACAACCCTGCAATGTTCATTCAAGCCAGTCGAACATTTAAACTTGCCACACCTTATACGCCCAATTTAAATCAAACAGAAGGTGGTTTTTCTGATGATATGACGGTGGGGCTAAATATTACTGGCCGCTTAAAAATGCCTAAAGTCACATTGTTTTCGAACCCAAGCAATCAAAGCCAAGCAGACATATTATCATTCTTGCTTCTAGGCAAACCGCTGTCTCAATCGAATGATTTTCATGACGACAGCGTTGAAAATGGCAGCCAAATATTAATTAGCGCACTGTCGGCATTAAATCTTAAAGGGGGCGCGCGTGGCGCACAACTAACCGAACAGTTAAAACATGCGTTTGGCCTTGATAATCTTGGCATTGAAACGCAAAGAACGTATAACTCAGACACAGACAGCGTGACTGAGAATACAGCGCTGGCTCTGAGTAAGTCCTTGTCATCCAAACTGTCCTTGCATTACAGTATTGGGCTAGCGCAAGGCACAAACATTCTTAAAATAAATTATCAATTTAGCCCACGCTGGGCCATTCAAACAGAAACTAATGGCAATACGAATGGCGTAGATATTATTTTTAACTATCATAAGTAGGCACCATGACTGACACATACTTACCCACCCGCTTGAGACGATTAAGACAAAACCCTGCTTTGCGAGCACTCATACGAGAAACGCAACTGCACCCTAGCGATTTAGTCCAACCCTTATTCATTAAAGAAGGGCTAACAGACAAAAAAGAAATCCGCAGCATGCCGGGGGTATTTCAATTAAGCCTAACCAATTTAGCCAAAGAAATCGAAACACTGCGCGGCCTTAAAATTTCATCGGTTATCTTATTTGGTATCCCCCTTGAAAAAGACGACACCGGTTCTTCTGCGCTCAATGATAATGGCATCATTCAACAGGCAGTACGTGACATAAAACGATTGGCACCAGAGATGCTCGTTATCACCGATTTATGCTTTTGTGAGTACACCGCTCACGGGCATTGCGGCGTAATGAGTAATGACTGCGTTGATAATGATGCAACCTTAGCCTTACTGGCTAAACAAGCCATTAGTCATGCTAAGGCAGGCGCAGACATCATAGCGCCAAGCGGTATGATGGATGGCATGGTTGAAAGCATTCGTACTGCGCTTGATGCGAACGGCTTTAAGCACATCAGCATTTTAAGCTACGCCGTTAAATACGCCTCTTCCTTTTATGGCCCTTTTCGCGAAGCCGCCGAAGGCTCACCGCAATTTGGCGATAGAAAGCAATATCAAATGGATTTTGCTAATAAAGGCGAAGCACTCCGAGAAGCGGAGCTTGATGTTAATGAAGGCGCCGACATGCTCATGGTAAAACCCGCCATGTGTTACTTAGACATCATTCATCAAGTTAAAACTCAGTTGCCAGAAATACCGCTAGCGGCATACCAAGTCAGCGGTGAATACTCCTTAATTAAATTTGGCGCGCAGCAAGGGTTAATTGATGAAGAGCAAGCCATGATAGAAAGCTTAACTGCCATAAAACGCGCCGGCGCAAATTTCATCATTACCTATTTTGCTAAAGACATGAATAAACTATTAATGGAGTCGTAAAACCCTATGGACAAACAACAAACACAACTTTTTGAGGCGGCAAAAGCCGTTTTATCCAATGCCTATGCGCCCTACTCACATTATCAAGTAGGCGCCAGCATTGTCAGTGACAGTGGCAAAATCTACACAGGCACTAACATTGAAAATGTTTCCTACGGTTTAACCATTTGCGCAGAAACCGCTGCAATTAGTCAAATGGTTTCAAACGGCGAAACTCGCATAAAAGCGCTGCTCGTTATGGCAAATCATGATACTATGTGCACGCCTTGTGGTGGCTGTCGGCAACGTATTGCTGAATTTACAGATGGTAACGCACTCATACACCTGTGTAATTTTGAAAAAATAATGGAAGTGACCACCCTTAGCACGCTACTTCCCTATACGTTTGAAAATAATAATATTAAAAGGTAAACGAATGAGCCAGATTGAACAAGCCATAACACTCATTAAACAGCGCTGTCCCAATGCATCTCCCTTAATCGGTATTGTCTTAGGTTCGGGGTTAGGCAGCCTCATCGATGACATTGAAAATACAACCACCATTGCCTATGCAGACTTACCAGGCTTTCCTAGACCCACCGTTAAAGGCCATGAAGGCAATTTAATTTTAGGCACCATTAATGGCGTTCAGGTTGCTTGTTTACAAGGTCGTTCACACACCTACGAAAATGGTACCCATGAGCCTGTTATACAATACGTTCGCACGTTAAAACGTTTAGGTTGCAAATATTTCCTTGCCACCAATGCATCCGGCTCCTTAAGACAAGACTTCTGCCCCGGCGATTTAGTCATGCTAAACGATCACATCAACATGCAAGGTTCGAGCCCATTGGTTGGCCCAAATGACGATGAGTTTGGCCCACGCTTCCCGCCCTTAGACAACGCTTATGATAAAGGCATGCGCGCTTTGTTAATGCAAACAGCTACAGATTTTAACATTCAGTTACATCAAGGTGTCTACATTTCAGTGCTTGGTCCCACCTATGAAACATCTGCTGAAATAAGAGCCTTTCGCACCATGGGCGCCGAGTTGGTTGGTATGTCGACCGTACCAGAAGTGATTGTTGCTAATCATTGCGGCATGAAAGTCGCTGTTATTGCTACCATCACCAATTACGCAACGGGTCTTGCCAGTGAGAGTCATTCGCATGACGCGGTTGTTGCTATGGCCAATCAAGCCACAGTCCAACTTAAAAAATTAGTCAAAGCCTTTATTGCGCAGCTTAAATAATCGATAAGGAAACGTTATGTCATCAAGCAGAAAAACAGCCAATGACTTTATTAAATTCATTGATTATACCTACCTTGATGACAGCAATGATCCTAATAAGTTCGAACACTTTTTAACGAATGCTGCTTCTTTAGAAGTGGCGTCGTTATGCGTCTACCCTGAAAATATTCAACGTGCGCATCAACGCTGCCCAAATCACACTTTAGCAACCGTGATTAACTATCCTAGCGGCGATCATAGCGCAACTAAGATTAATCAAGATATTCTACTTAGCACCGAGGCGGATGAATTAGACGTCGTCTTTCCTTATTCCCTGTATTTATCGGGGAATACCAAAGAAGCTTTCAAGCAGATGACCGCCATTATTAACCAACGACCAAACAATAAAGTCATCAAAGTGATTATTGAGAGTGGGCTTTATCAAAACCAGCAAGACATAACGAAAATCTGTAAGTATTTAATCAAACAGCCCATTCATTTTATTAAAACGTCCACAGGGAAAATAAGCCAAGGCGCAACGCTTGAGGCAGCAAAAACCATACTCAACGTAATCAAAGGCACAGATAAAGGCTTAAAAGTCTCTGGTGGCATTAGCACCCTAGAGCAAGCGAAAGATTATTATGAACTTGCAGAGAAAACATTGGCCGAACCACCCTCACCTAGCCAGTTTAGAATTGGTGCCAGCAGGGCTCTGTCATAATTAGAGTGTTAATGTCTGTTCGGCTTTGTTGCAGTACTACTCACCACCATTTTAATAGGCGGATCTAGACAAATTTAAAACTGTCTGGCATACCAAGGCTGGTCATTTTGTTAAGAACGCCACAACCAATCATAAACTCCTGCTTTTGGTTTGGCATTTTTCT
>CAWVYD010000067.1:0-9614 GCA_963934185.1 uncultured Legionellaceae bacterium
GAATTTCATGAAACGCAAATGAATTCATAACCGTTTTTAAAGCCATTTCGACTTGAGACCAAGCAGGGATCTGCGCTGGTAAAATGTCATTCATACCTTTAACAGAACTAACGCACTGACTCATGACACCGTAATCTTTGAATTAATATGACTATCCAGTGAATCTTTTTCAATAAAGGCTGCCAGATGTTTTGGTGCATGCGCTTTGATTAACGTAACCGTTTCACCGCTGTGATTTTTTTGTTTTAGAGGGTCAGCATTCCACCACATACTCGCAAAGACAACCGAGCAAACCATCACTAAAATTAATAACCATTTAACCGGGTTTTCTTTGCGAGCCGTTGCTAAACGAGGTGCCTGCAATAACATCCGCGTCGTATCATTATCCGTTAACTTCAAGTCATTAAATGAAGCAATAATACTGTCTGCATCAATATCGACTAATCGTGCATACGCACGCAAATAACCACGAGAAAATACATGCCGAGATATTTTAGAATAATCATCTGCTTCAATGGCTTCAATGACTGAGCCACGTAAGCGTAAACGAGCGGCTACGTCTTCCACCGTTAAATGGGCGTTTTGCCGTGCTTCAGATAACTTTGCACCAGGACTATGAGCCATTATTGCTGCCTTTTCTAATTCAACTAATGTTTGATTGTTTGTTGTCATTTTTACTACTCGCTAACCATTGCTTATATTCAAAAGATTGAGAAAATCTATTTTTTAAAAACCAAGCAAAATTTTCTGCCTTTTCTTTTGTCCCTGACTTCATTGCTGCTTGATACCCTAACCACACGATGGACGCCTCAAGTGGATTAACCAATTGATATTGCTCAACTCGTTTTAACACAACGTCATAATGTTTTTTTTCAAACGCAATTTTTATCAGTTCATACAGCGCTTTTGTGCGTTTAGGATCTTTAATAAACGCTCGTTCAAAAAATTGCTCAGCTAAAGATATGTTAGGAATCGCTAACGCACACAGCCCTGCATTTTCTAATGCGCCCGCTAAATTAATGTAATGAATATCAGCGCTGGCTTTTTCAAAGTATTGATTGGCTTGTTTATATTTTCCTTGTCGGCATAAAAACGCACCATAATTATTTAACTGAGGCCCTTGGCCTTTGGTTAATTGAATGGCTTTCTCATACGAAATCTTCGCCTGATTTATATTGCCCGTTCTCTCAAAATAAAATCCTAACGCGCCAGCAACGTCGGGCGAATTAGGTGCCTGCTCGCTTGCTCGAAGCAATTTTTCTTGAGCACGCTGCACGTCACCTTGTTTAAAGTAACCTAAACCCAATTGAACATTAATCTGTGCAGCTTTTGCTTGTTTTTGTGCTGCTGAATCCTCGCCAACCATCGAAGTATTTGAATTGGCTGCGCATCCTATCAAACAGGCACAAAGCATAATCATTCCAATGATGCGCTTCATGTGATGTCCTTGTCTTCATTTAAGTCTAATCACTAAATAATTAACCGTCTGATAACGGCTTACCACCCTCTAGCGCTACATTACGTTGAAACACTAATTTTTGCCAGCGCTCTGAGCGACTGGTGCGATCATTTACTTCGCCAGCCAATTGACCACAGGCTGCATCAATGTCTTCACCGCGTGTTTTTCGTGTAATAGTATTAATGCCTTTATCGATTAAAAAATCTCTAAAACGAATAATGGCAGAATTGGATGAGCGCTTATAACCACTACCCACAAAAGGATTAAAAGGAATTAAATTCACCTTACATGGCACGTCTTTAATTAATTTTGCAAGTTCGTTTGCTTGTTCTAAAGAATCATTAATACCTGCTAACATGACGTATTCAAACGTAACTCGCCGCCTTGGTTCATTTTCAAAATAAGACTGACATAACGGAATAAGCTGAGCCAAGGGATATTTTTTATTAATGGGCACTAATTCATTACGAAGCGTGTCATTAGACGCATGCAAAGATACGGCTAATGCAACAGGGCTTTCTAATTTTAATTTTTCCATTTGCGGTACAAGACCAGAGGTGCTTAATGTTACGCGTCGTTTAGATAAACCATACGCATGATCATCAAGCATCAAATCCATTGCTACTATCACTTTATCGTAGTTAAGCAAAGGTTCACCCATGCCCATCATCACAACATTCGTCACTCGACGACCACGACCTTCTTTTTCTAAGGCTCTTTGCGCCACAAACACTTGCCCAATAATCTCAGACGTTTCTAAATTTCGGTTAAACCCTTGTTTGGCTGTTGAACAAAAAGTGCAGGTTAACGCGCAGCCAATTTGAGATGACACGCAAAGGGTGCCTCTGTTTTTCTCAGGAATAAATACGGTTTCAATGTGATTACCACACGTCAATTTAACTAACCACTTCATAGTTCCATCTTCAGATAAATGACTGGATGTCACTTCTGGAACCGGCAATTGTGCCATAGAAGAAAGCTTTGTTCTCAAGGCTTTGCCAAAGTTGGTCATTTTATTAAAATCCAGCACACCGTTTTGATGTACCCATTTTAATAATTGTTGCGCTCGAAAAGGCTTTACCTCAATTGAGTTAAAGAAGTCTTTCAATTGCGCTTGATTGAAATTGAGTAGATTTATTTTACTGTTCGACATGATACCAAATACACTGCTTTTTTATAAAAAAAAATCGCACCAACGCTTAACAGGCCAGTGCGATAGGATAAATCTTAATATTCGCAAAGATCTTCTGCTGTGAAAAAGAAAGCAATTTCTTGCTTTGCTGTTTCAACGGCGTCTGAACCATGTACAGCATTTGCATCAATACTGTCTGCAAAATCAGCACGAATCGTGCCCGCTGCTGCTTCTTTAGGATTCGTTGCGCCCATTACATCTCTGTGGATTAAGATTGCATCGTCTGCTTCAAGCACTTGAACCATAACAGGACCAGAAACCATGAATGACACAAGATCAGCAAAGAAAGGTCGTTCTTTGTGCACGCCATAAAAGTCTTCTGCTTGAGCTTGGCTCAAATGCATCATTCTGGCTGCAACAACTTTTAAGCCAACTTTATTAAAACGGCTGTAAATGTCACCAATGACTTGTTTTGCAACGGCGTCCGGTTTGATTATCGATAACGTTCTTTCTAGGCTCATACTGATTTCCAAAACAAATTAAACAAAAAGTGCCCCGATTATACCGGTCTGCACGATTTTTGTATAGAGAAATCTCTCATTAATGGTATAGTAGCCTCTGTTTAACTTAATCGGGTACAAAAATGGCTCAAAATCGACAAAGCAGAATCACACAAACCCTAACTAATGCTTTAAGTCCCGAAGTTATTCACGTATTAAATGAATCCAACCAACATCACGTACCTAAAGACTCAGAAACCCACTTTAACGTTACGATTGTATGCCAACAATTTGAAACACAATCTCTCGTGCAACGCCATCGAATCATTAATACTCTGCTGCAATGCGAATTTGATGCCGACCTACACGCCCTTGCCATTCATGCTTACACGCCGGATGCTTGGCACAAAAGACAACAACAATCACCTGCGTCGCCTAACTGTTTGGATGGATTTAAACATGCTAAAGAAGACCGCTTATGAGCATAAAAAAGTCTGATAAAATTTCAACCTTTGCGTTAGTTCTCTTGATAACAGGCGCCATTGATAGCATTAGAAACTTACCTACCATGTCTTTATTTGGCACCGAACTGCCGTTTTTTTTCATACTTGCTGCGTTGTTTTTCTTAATTCCTGTCGCTCTCATTTCTGCTGAATTATCGGCTGCTTGGGTTGAAGAAGAAGCCGGTATCTTTCACTGGCTGGATATTGCGTTTGGTGAAACGTTTGCCTTTGCTGGTATTTGGCTGCAATGGATTAATACCTTAGTTTGGTACCCAACCGCTTTATCTTTCATTGCCGGCACCGCTGCTTACCTAATAAATCCTACACTTGCCAACAATAAAACGTATCTTATCAGCATGATTATCTGCACCTTTTGGGTAATGACGCTTATTAATTTTAAAGGCTTAAAAACCTCAGCTCGTTTTGCCAGTGTTTGTGCTTTAATTGGCATGATTTTACCCATGGCCATCATTATTGGTTTGGGCGTCTACTGGTTTGCCAGCAATCAACCACTGCAATTACATTTTTCAGTTAACAATATGCTGCCCAATTTTTCATCCAGCAGCTCATGGGTATCACTTACCGCCATTATGACCTCATTTTTAGGCATGGAGCTTGCTGCTGTTCACGTGCAAAGCGTTAATAACCCACAACGAAATTTCCCGCGCGCTATTTTCTTTTCTGTGCTTATTATTTTAATCACCATGATTGGTGGCTCATTATCCATCGCGATTGTTTTACCTCAAAGTAATATCCATTTGGTTGACGGGGTCATGCAAACCTTTGAGTATTTTTTCCATAATTACCACGCTGATTTTCTGTTGCCTATCATCATTGTTCTGCTATTAATTGGTAGCTTAGGTAACATGGTAAACTGGATCATTTCGCCCGCCAAAGGATTGCTCATGGCATCAAAACATGGATTTCTACCGGAATGGCTTACCGTAGTTAATGAAAAAAACGTTCCTTATCGCATTTTATTACTGCAAGCTGTTTTTGTAACGATACTAGGAAGCGCGTTTTTAGCCTTACCCAACGTTAATAGTATTTATTGGCTATTTACCGATCTTAGTACCGAACTTTATATTTTAATGTATGCATTAATGTTCATCGCTGCCATTAAACTCAAAGCCAAATTTCCAAAACACCACCGCCCCTTTAAAGTACCTTTTGGAAAAATCGGCTATTACACCACCTGTGCGCTGGGCCTCATCGGCTGTTTAATTACGTTAATCATCGGCTTCTTCCCACCAGAAGACCATATTCAAATGACCGGCAGTGATTATCGGCTTATGTTTAGCAAAGGAATTATTGCTATGATCGTCCCTGCAGTTTTGCTTTATTTTTATAAACAAATGAGTCTTAACAATAAGGTTGATTAATCATGGCGCTTTGTACATAGCAGGATGCTTTAAAAGTACGTACGCTTATGGGCGATGTTATCTATAAATATGCTTAAATTTCTTAAAAAAATAGCCCTGTTGATATCAAACATGTGCAATGGCACCATGTTTTGGGTTTTATCTAATAAAGTATGGATTGAACGCTTTAATGCGGGCCCCTATAAGTTTTTCATATTCCCAGCCATTGCCATTAGCGGCTTTATTAATGCCCTTATTGAATGCTATGACGTATATCATGCCCCCAATAAAAATCTGTTAACTATTTCAAGCCTGGTTACAACCGTCATCGGTACCTTTGGCTCAGTTGTCGCAAATTTCGGCGCCGTCATTGCAGCCCTTTATTTTAATGCTGCCTTTCCTTTAGGTGTCTATTTTATTTTAATGACGGTTAGCGCTGCACTTATTTTTAATTTAAGCCTATGTGTTATCCATTTAATTACTTTTAACCAAGCATTAACTGCCTCAAAAATGCGAATTCAATACAAACAATCAGCGGCATTCCACTTATTTTATACGTGCATGCTAAGTGCCATTTTCTCAGCCTTAATGTTTACAATGGTCATACCAATGGTCACGATTTTTCCTGCCTTAGCGATTGCCTTTTTCATAACCGATCTCTTATGGTCCGTTGTTTTCCCTAAGTCAGCTAAAGAATGGCTGCAAGTTCTGTGTGGCTTTTCAGAAGAAAACAACTTTGGTGAGTCAAACGTAGAATACGAGTCAGAGCACCTAATGGTGACCAAACAAGATGAAGTAAAAAATGATTCACTTCGTTTTTTTCAACCAACACGCAGGCAAGATACGGTTCACTCCCATCTTAAAGCAGGCAATAAAACAGCCTCAAGCACTTATCTACAAGAAGAAATTAGGCATAAAAAAAGTCACCTTGAAAAGGTTATATCAAACTATCCAAATGATTTAAAACACACACATAAATTAACCGTGCTTAATGAAATTGAAAATTACTTAACGCGTACATCCACGTTAACGGATAAAGAACTTGAGTGCTTATGCCAAGAAAACTTTCTATCAAGGCAAAGTTTTTTTTCAATGGCACAAGGCGAAGTAGACGACATTATAGAAGCCACTAAATTGCATATGAACACGCCATGAACACCAGCAGCCAGGGTCGAAGGGCCAATCACATCGGCTCTTCATAATATCTCAGCAAGCAGTTACCATATTTTAAAACAACTTGATAATCATTCGACGAATGCTCGCGCTCACATCAGCGTCCCTTTAAACCAACAAAAAAAAAGCCTGCAACCACCCTACCGCTAACACACTGTTTAGTAATAAAGTGACTTTATCATACGCAATGGATAGCCCACTCTTATCAAAATTGCTTGAAGATGCTAAACCAACGCCAAGCCAGCTCGTAAGTTTCTAAAAGTGAAAAAGCCACAAAAGTATGAATATTGGACAAAAAGATAAAATTCTGATATAATTCTCGCACTCTTTATAATGATGAGCACATGAATGACTTTTTTTTCTTCTAAAAATAATACGTTTTCATTACCCAATCGAGCCCCTTACTTATTTTTAACGCTTGCGCAATTAATGGTTGCCTTAAACGTTGTTGGCTCTAAGATTGTCGTAACGCATGTGTCTCTTTTAATGGCCGTTTTCTTACGTTTCCTCTTTGCTACTCTCGTTATATTAGGACTGTATTTTTTGCAAGGCAATGTAGAACGCTCTCACTTTATACTCCCTAAAAAGCATTGGTGCCTACTTATTTCACAAGGTCTTTGTGCTGGTATGCTGTTTAATGTATTCATACTTATGGGCTTAAACTACGCGTCGGCGTCCATGGCAGGTATGCTTATCAGCTTGTTACCTGCTGTTATTGCGCTCTCTGCTGTTATTTTTTTAAAAGAAACCTTAACTTCATTTCAAAAAGCTGGTATTGGTTTGGCGCTGATTGGCCTAATGATCATTAATCAAGGAGCCAATACGAGCTCAGGGACGCATGGCGTTCATGAATTACTGGGCGTTTTATTTTTACTGCTCGCCTTGGTGCCTGAAACCACCTACTATCTGCTTTCTAAAAAGCATCAAAATAAACTGCCTGTATTGGTATTTGCAGGCCTTCTTAATGCCATAAATGTCATCTGTCTATTACCGATCATTCTTATTATTGAGCCTTCATCTTTCTTACATATCGATAACATAACGATTGAAGTATTATTTCTAACCGGCGTAGCCTCTGCTTTTTTCTATGTTTTCTGGGCCGTTGGTATTAAGCACGTTACAGCAACACGGGCAGGCATGATCACAGCTCTATGCCCACTAATGACCATCATTATTGCTTGGCTATTTTTAGGGGAATCCATCAGTACCATTCAAATGGTAGGTATGTTATTTGTCATTGCATCCATTCTCTTAAGCAGCAAAGCTACCTTAAAAAATAAAACGAGGGCTCCCCATGAAAAAGCATAATCCTCTTGCGATACTCGCGGTATTTGTTTCAACAGAAATGTGGGAACGGTATGGATTTTACGTCGTTCAATCACTATTAGCCCTTTTCCTAGCACTTCATTTTAAGCTTGAAGAAGATGAAATTTACATGCTTGTTGGATCATTTACAGCGCTAACTTACGTCTCCCCCATTTTAGGAGGTTGGTTAGCGGATCATTATTTAGGCCAAAAAAAGGCCATTTTAATTGGTATCGTTTTTTTATCTGTTAGCTATTTCATGTTAGCCATGGCCACTCATTTACAAGCGTTGCTCTCAGCGCTAGCAGCCATTGCAGTGGGTACAGGCTTACTTAAACCCAATATTTCTGCCTTATTAGGCAAGCAATATGGAAAAAATGACAAACAACGTGACAGCGGCTTCATTATTTTTTATTTAGGGATCACTGTAGGCATAATGCTTGGCACCACGGTTCCCAGCAAACTTCAAGAAAATTACGGCTGGGCTGTCTGTTTCCTAAGCGCGTCTGTCGGACTGGTATTGGCGTTTATTAAATTTTATTTTGGCAGTAAATTCACAGCCATTAAAGAACAAGCCATATTTAAATCAAACCAATGGTTAAATCTTTTAAAAGCCGCAGTGATTTTATTACTGACTTATGCACTTTTTTTTATGATATTAAAAACACCCAGCATTGCCACCACCTTTTTTATTATGATCTCACTTTTTTCTGCTGGCATCGTTTTAAAAATAGCCTTCAATGAACAAGGCAAACAACGCCGCAACACGTTATCCCTACTGCTTCTTTTTGTTATCTCCATATTTTTTTGGGCCTTCTACTTTCAAATGTTTACAACGCTTACTTTATTTATTTCCCACGTTGTTAACCCCTCTTTATTTGGCATACATTTTCCAGCGCCATATTTCGTTGCCGTGCAAAGCACGGGTATTATGGTGTTTGGCTTAATTTTAGCAAAAATATTACCCAACGCTTCCAATAAGAACGTTGCTTATTCCGTCGCCAAAAAATTCACCCTCTCCATTGCTTGCCTTTTCCTAAGTTACCTTATGATATGGCTTACCATAAAAAATAATCTAGGCGCAGAACTTATCAGCATATTACCCCTTTTAGCCGCTTATTTAGTGATTTCATTTGCAGAGCTAATGCTCTCGCCCATAGGGCTGTCTGCCGTTACAAAGTTAGCCAATGAAAAAGTTGTCAGCACACTCATGGGCGTATTTTTTGTATCGTTAGGCCTTGGAGGCTTCCTATCCGGCCAGTTAGCTAAGCTTTCCGCCATCACAGGCAAACACGCATCCATCATAGAAATGAAAGGACAGTATCTTCAGGCATTTGACTGTTTTTTGCTGATCTTAGCGGCTGCTTTCATTCTCTCTTGCCTACTAACAAAAATAATCAAACATCTGGGGCAAGGCCCAAAATAATTGAAAGATCTAATTTAAGCCTTAATGAGTAATCATTGATCTATCCATCAAGTAATGGTACCATCGTTCTACGATCATCGTCTGAAGATAGCCCATGAAACTACATGCTTTCACAAAATCAACGTTTTGCAATGATTTATCTGATCACATTAATGAACTTTTTGAATTGGCTGAGGAAGAAGATACCACTCTGGTAGACTCCCACTTTTTAGGACGCTTATTTCGAATGGCTTCAAACAAAGACGATGTATCGAAAATTATTAAATCCATCCAGCAATACGTAGACAAAGAAAAAACTGTTAGTACTCATGTTCAAGCGCTGTATGACTTAGTAAAATTTGATTTTAAACATAATTTAGAATTTTTAATTGAAAGTGTGGATAATGATCCGGTTAAAAAAGATGAATTCGTACAGTTGCTCATGAGTCATTGGCAAAGTGTAGGTGGTTACAATGGCTATTTGATGAATAATGATGAGCCTGAACTGGATACTCAACCGCCAGAGTCAAACAAAGACATAAAACTCATTCCATCAATAAAATCACTATACTTCCGACTGAATCAAATCATTGAAAGGGACGACCCAAGTAACAAAACAATTCAAATCATTGTTCGTCAAGATGAACACTACACCCCTATAGACATTAACAAAGAAACCAGAAGTTGCTTTATGATTGATGCAGCTGCAGACTCTAAAGAATATTAGACGACAATTACCTTTACCGGTTGGCGTCAATTAACACTGCCGGTTTTTA
>CAWVYD010000068.1:0-9587 GCA_963934185.1 uncultured Legionellaceae bacterium
AGTTACATTAAAACAATTATATAGTTAGGTGTTGCACTTCACTTGTGAAATGGCGAACTTTAAAGGTTCCATGTATGGTCATACACATGGCTATGCCGATTTTTTTATTGGCTTAGCTTATAAGCATCGTTTGTTTAGTGACAGGCTCAAAGCTCTAACCAAGTTAAATGTGGGCACTGGCGGTGGCGCAGCAGTCGATACCGGCAGTGGTCTTTTATTTTATCCGCAAGTGGGTTTGGAATATGCCTTGGGGGAAAATTTAAGTGCAGAATTTGATGTAGGGTTGGTGAAAGGCGCTGCGAATTCTTATCGTGCTAAAGCGCTTAATGCTCAATTGAATTACACTTTAAATTCAGAAAAAAAAAAAATGCCTTACCGAGTAGCCATGCGCTTGGGTCATCAAACGTATTTGAAACCGACGAAAACCAGCAGGCTCAATGCGGAGAAGATTAATTTAGTCAGCGTAAAGCTTGATAGCTATGTTAAATCTAATGTTTATTTGTCGGGGCAAATGGCCTTTGCCTATTCAGGTCACGTAGCTGGGTATTTTGCGGGGTTACTCGGTGTGGGAATTAATCAGCCAATTAAACAAGACGCATCATTAAGTGTGGTTGGTGAATTACTTGTGGGTGCAGCTGGGGGCGCAGGCCTCGACTTAGGCCAAGGCTTTATTGTGGCACCTAATGTGGGCTTAACGTATCAAGTGAATGATTATGCCAGTATGTATGGCTTAGCAGGTAAAACCCTCTCAACCAAAGGAAAGTTTTCTTCTTGGACGGTTGAGGCCGGGTTAAAATATCAGTTTTCTTTGTATTTATAATGAAACTGTATCCTATCTTCTGGGTCCCATAGATAGCGCTTGTTCTGTGTCTGATTCGGGGCCCATGTCATTAGTATCATCTTGATTTTCTTTATTTTGCTCGTTGATTTCAGCTAAAGATAAGAAACCATCGGTAGCGCACATGCGATCCATTAATTCTATGACAGTATCAGTCACTTCTACTTGAATCGTTTCAGTTGGTGTATCTGTGCCAAACAATCTTTCTTCTATTTCGCTTAATTGCGCTTCTAAATCTTTATCATTGGGATCCATTCTATTTTGAAGTTCATTTAAGATATCTTTATCCGTCATTATCATGATGACAACATTTTCAACGGCCTCTTTTTGCTCAGGAGTAAAATCTTTGTTTTCGACTAGGTCATTGAATTTATCGTCAAATTTTTTGCGTTGATCTTCAGTGACTTTAGGCTTGGGTAGGTTGGGGCTTATTTCACGAGTTTTAGTATCGGTTAGGCTGGGATCGTTGTCTTTATGGAGGCCATCTTCTGCTTTTGGTCTCCCACCTTTTCTAGGAAGCGCGGCAATCGTTTTTGTTAACTCATCTTGTTCTTTTTTTGTTAGGTTTACGCCCTTGGGCCTCTCTCTTACTGGTTGTGAGCTAAGCCCGTCTTGCGAAGGTGGTTTTTGTGAATCCTTCATTTCTTGTTCTTGATTATTTTCAGCCGCTTCAGTGGGCTTGGGGCCTTTAGGTGAGGCCGGCGCTAATGTTGTAGTGAGCTCTTCGGTGGGCATACCCTTTGGCGGTGTTTTTTCTAATTCAAGATCCTTTGTTACCTGTGGTTCCTCCAACTTAAGACCTTTTTTCATTTGTGGTGCTTGTATTAACTCTGATGAATTAGGCGTAAGTTCAACGGCAGGATCATCCGGTAGTAGCGCAGAAAATCCTTTACTTAGCTCTTCTTGCTGAGTTTGAAGTTCTGCTTCCTGCTCAAGGCTAAGCGTTTTTTTGTGCTCATCTTCAGGGGTAGACATGGTGCATCCTTATAAATGATCGTTCATTAAATGAAGTATAGCAGTCTTGTTAAATAACGAGAGGCAAAGAGCAAAAAATGTTACTTGGATTCCTTAATAGACAGTGCTGATGTACTATGTCAGACACTTTAAAGTTTAAAGAGCAATTATGTCTTCCATGTTGTCATCTCAGCCGGTGTCTCGCATAAAAAAGAACAGTTTGTTGCGTTCTACGGGGCTGGTGTCTTTTATAACCATGTTGTCGCGTGTATTAGGATTGGGTCGCGACGTGTTAATTGCACAATTATTTGGTGCGGGCGCTGGCGTAGATGCTTTTTTTGTTGCGTTTAAAATTCCTAATTTTATGCGGCGACTGTTTGCTGAAGGGGCTTTTTCTCAAGCATTTGTACCCATTTTAGCGGAGTATCAACAAACTGAATCGGAACTTGCCATGAAACGTTTTTTGGCAGGCGTCATCGGTAATTTGTTTGTTGTTTTACTGCTTGTGACGGTGATTTCAATTTTTGCTAGCCCGTTTGTTATTATGGCGTTTGCCCCTGGTTTTAAACAAGATGGTGCGCGTTTTTTATTAGCAGCAGACATGCTGAAAATCACTTTCCCCTATTTACTGCTTATTTCCATGACCGCGTTAAGCGGCGCAATTTTAAATACCTTTGGCCGATTCGGCGTGCCCGCATTTACGCCAGTTTTTTTAAATGTGTGTTTAATGATAGCGGCTTATTTTTTCGCGCCGTATTTTAATCCACCTATCAAAGCATTGGCTTGGGGCGTTTTTGTGGCTGGTATTGTTCAGTTACTCTTTCAAATTCCCTTTTTATTTAAGGCGGGTTTGCTCGTCTGGCCCAAGGTTGACTGGCATGATAAAGGCGTTAAAAAAGTATTAATGCTGATGCTGCCCGCCTTATTTGGCGTATCGGTGGTTCAGATTAATTTATTATTAGATACGGTGTTTGCGTCTTTCTTACCGATAGGCAGTGTGTCGTGGATTTATTACTCTGATCGCTTAACCTTTTTTCCACTTGGCGTCTTTGGCGTGGCCATTTCAACGGTAATTTTGCCTCATTTATCAAGAGAGCATGCCGTTAACTCAAGTGAGAAATATTCAGCGGCGCTGGATTGGGGCATGCGCATTATTTTATTAATCGCTTTGCCGTCAACCATAGGCTTAATTTTATTTTCAAAGCCACTTTTAATGAGTTTATTGGCTTATGGTAAATTTTCGATGCATGACGTGTTGATGACGCAAAAAAGTTTGATAACGTTTTCGTTAGGCATAACAGGGTTTATGCTCATTAAAATTTTAGGATCAGCCTTTTATGCAACGCAGAACATTAAAACGCCGGTGAAAATAGGCGTCGCGTCAATGTTAATTAATACTTTGTTATGCGTTTTATTGATTAAGCCATTAGCCCATGCAGGGTTGGCTTTGGCATCGAGTTTGGCAGGGGTATTTAATGCCGGCTGTTTATTGACGTTACTCCTTCGTAAAGGCACTTATCAACCCAGTAAGGGCTGGTTTATTTTTTTAGGTCAATTGCTTGCTGGTAATGGTGTTTTGGCACTTACGTTGTTTTTTATGCAAAATACGATTGATTGGATGGCATTGCACGCGGTTTTACGGTTAAGCGCTTTATTGGGCATGGTGGTGCTGGCGGTTGGTGTTTACGCAGCAGCATTGCATGTGTTTGGTATGAGGGTGTCTCATTTTCGCGGTAAAGTAACGAGTACTTAAGTAACTTATTACAATTGCCTCACTACTTAAAAAAGGAATTGGTTTTATGTTTTACACAAGCAATAAAGGTAAGGCGATACTTATTGTTCCTGTTGTTGTTTCGCATGCGAAGCAATTTATTAGCAGTCAGTCGATTGAAGTGCGTCAGTGGCTACAGGTAAATGATTTTAAGGCCGAGTCTGGTCAAGTGTGCATTATGCCCACAGGCAATGGCCAAATTAAGTGCGTATACGTTGGCTTAGCAGATGATAACGATCATTTAGCTTACGCAAAGCTAGCTAAAGAAATACCTGCTGGTTCGTATTATTTTGAATCAACCATTAGTAAAGAAGCAGCCCTTTTTTGGGGCTTGGCACAATATCAATTTGATCGTTATAAAAAAGTGTCACAAAAATTACGGGTATTAGTCTTAGCTAAAGGGTTGCGTGACGAAGTAGAGGTCTTGGTTCAAGCAACTGCGCTTACCCGTACGTTAATCAATACGCCAACGGAAGACATGGGGCCTGAGCAGTTAGCGGATGCATTAGAAGCTGTGGCATTAAAGCATCAAGCCTCGTTTTCACAGGTTATTGGTGATGAGTTACTCACGCAAAACTTTCCAGCCATTCATGTGGTGGGACGCGCATCGCATCGCGCGCCAAGGTTATTGCGCATGCGGTGGGGCAATGAAACGCATCCTTTGGTATGTTTGGTCGGTAAAGGTGTTTGTTTTGATACAGGTGGTTTGGATTTAAAGCCCTCAAATGGCATGCGAAATATGAAAAAAGACATGGGTGGCGCCGCGCATGTGATTGGTTTGGCAAGCGTTCTTATGAGTATGAATTTGCCGATACAATTGGACGTTATTATTCCTGCGGTGGAAAATGCGGTTGCGGGTAATGCGTATCGTCCAGGTGATGTGATTAACACGCGACAAGGTTTAACGGTTGAAATTGGTAATACCGATGCGGAAGGGCGCGTAGTATTGGCAGATGCATTAACCCTCGCCGGTGAACTTAATCCAGCATTAGTTATTGACTTTGCAACCTTAACAGGCGCTGCGCGAGTCGCTGTTGGTTTAGACATTGCGGCAATGTTTAGTAACGACAAAGGCATTGCAAACACGTTGCAAGACTTAGGCGAAAAGCACAAAGATCCTATTTGGCAATTGCCATTATACCAACCCTATAAATCAGACATTGAACCAAGCATTGCTGATTTATCAAATTCTGGTACTTCTTCCTTTGGCGGGGCGATTACTGCGGCCTTGTTTTTAGAGTCGTTTGTGAAAAGCAACACGCCATGGGTTCATTTTGATGTAATGGCTTGGAATAACAGCGCTCGCCCTGGAAAACCTGCTGGCGGTGAAGCCCTTGCTCTACGCGCTGTTTATGAATTTTTAAAAAAGCGGTTTAATTAAAGGTCGTCGTTATTGATTTTTTTTTCGGGTTGTTACTGACTAATTCGAGCGTCCAGGAAGGCATTGTCTGGGATAATGGGTGGTTGAATGAATAAATCATCCAGTTGATTGGCAATTGCCGTTAGATCGCCGTGGCGTTCCGCGGGTGAGGGGTGCGTCATTTTCTCAATCAGTAAGCTGATGTCTTTGGGTAAGTTATTAACGCCTTGAAATATTTCTTCGAAGGTTTTTCCTAAGGCATAGATATCAGACTTTACTGAATAAGGCACACTTCCCATATGATTTTTATCATCGATTTCAGGAGCAAGGAACGTTCCTGTACCGCTTAATTGATTAAGGCTTGCTTCACTGCCAATTTCTATTGCCAGGCCAAAATCACAAAGATGTAATTCTTTTTTCACATCGTCCCAAATAAAATTTTCTGGTTTGATGTCTCGATGTAAATAATTGTTATTATGAAATTTTACGAGGGATAACGCTGCTTGCCTCGCAATGTTTAGATTATTGTCTAATCTGGAAAATTTTCGGTTGCTGATATGTTTATGCAGTTCTACACCATCAAGCAGTGTTTGAACAGAGTAATACTTTGCATTACGAACGACATCACCGTGAAACTGGTCAAACGCTGATAAGGCTTTATTTTCATTCGAAAATGCTTCTTTTACATAACTGGCTTGAGTTTTAATGGCGCACCATTCTTTTGTTTGAGTGTTTTGGCATAATTTTACTTTGCCAAAGTTACCAGCGCCAAGGAAATGATCTTGGTCACCTTTATAGAGGGCGTAGGCTACGGTGGTATCGGTGTTAAAGACATTAAGATATAAAACAGAGGTGTTCAAACCCTGTGTTTTTTTTGATATTTTTAATAAATTAAAATTTTCATCAATATCAAAGTACTGATTAGACTCATTTTTATGAGCCTTCATGGCATTAGATATGCCTGTTAGCTTATCGTCAATAAGAATGATTTTGTCTAGAAGCTCATTGCTGGCCTCTGTGATTTCATCAATGGAAACAGTGTCTCGTCTATTGCCATAATTAAAGGCGTCTTGTGCATCCATAGCATCTAAAATTTCACTGTAACGCACGAATAAGTCTTCGCATTTCTTTTGATTGGGAATTTGTAGCGCAAGTTCTTGTAATATTTCGTCTATGCCATCAATGGCTTGGCTGCTTTGTAATGAGGCTTTATTTTCCTTTAAGGTCTTTTTAAGCGTTTTTTCTTGAAGTATTTTTTTCGGAAAAGTACTAATGAATGCATCAATGAAAGTAATGGCTAAAGTGGTTTTTAGTGTGCTTTTAAATAACATTAAAAAATCAATCATCTGACTTTCGAACGCTTCTGGCTCATTTAAATTAAGTATTTCTATTAATTTATTATCGACATGAGTTTTAGGGTCATCGGCAATGGAAAATTGATCATATAAAAAATTGAGCTGCAGGCTAAGATTTTCTTTTTGGGTGAGTAATGGCGTTGCCTCAAGTTTTTTTGAAGCAACGTAGCTTACTATCTCATCAATAATGACGGATTCATTTTTACTGAGAAGATGGCCATCGGTGGTTAAGTCCGACTGAATGATTTTTTTATGAAGACCCATATTAAGCTCTAATTGGTTTAATTATGAATAGTATAGACCATGAATGAGCTTTTTATTGCAAGAGTGCTAAATTTTTAGTTTATTATTGATAGAAAGAGAAACTAACCTGGAGGCCAGCTCATTTGTCGTCCACCAAGTAAATGTAGGTGAATGTGATAGACATCTTGGCCCCCGGCTTTATTGACATTAAATACCAACCGGTAGCCATCTTCTGCAAGCTGGTGACTGGCTGCAAGTTGTTTGGCAACGCGTACCATATGGCCAACAAGTGAGGTATCTTCAATGGTAACTTCATTAATGGTGGCAATGTGTTTTTTAGGCACGATTAATAAATGTGTTGGCGCTTTAGGATTTATGTCGTGAAAGGCAATGAGGTATTCATCTTCAAAAATAAAGTTACTTTCAATTTCTTTATTGACAATATTGCAAAACAAACAGTCCATGACGTGCCTTTTCGATGCATTAACAGCCGGCCATGTTACTTGTTTTAATTAACGTTGTCGCCTTACTTATGCCATATTAAGCGCACGTTGAGCGATCCGTTCATCCGTGGCTTGGCTATCAGCACTAACCTTCGTTTGACAAGGACTCGTTTTTTCTTTATGAGGCGTAGGTTGCAGTGTAATACCGTAGTTTAATAATTGAGTGTAAATTAATTTTTTTAATTTTTTACAGTTACCGGTTAAGGAATGGATGATTAGCTTTCTGTGTTTAATGTCTTCTTTTTCTGGCAATTTTTCACAGTCTTTAAGTGCTAATTTATTGGCAATGAAAAGTTTTACCATGTTTTCAGCTAAGGTGGCGCGGTTTTTATCGCTCAATGACGTTGAATGTTTAACGTCGACAGTATTACTGCTCACAACCAGTTCGAGCGTTTTATCTGCTTCAATAGACATTTTTGGTGTTAGGAGCAAGTGTTGTTTCGACGCTATAAACTCACTGTTATAGTCAAACTCTTGGATAAGGTTTTCTTCAATCCACGTCCTTCTCGCCTCGGGGAAGCGCTCTGCTTGTGGTTTTGCGTCGCTTGAAAAAGAGGCGTTATTAGAGTTAATCACAGGTTTAACTTGTGTTTTTAAAAAATGTGTAGCTAATGGCGAGGTATCTAGGCTAGATTGCTTTACGGCTTGGTTATGTTCATTAAATGTTTTGCCTAATACCAATTTTACTACCCAATTTCTTAATGCATTGGTTCGTTTTGTGTAGTCTGTTCGTTGATCTGTTTGAAGAGAATGAATAATCTTTGCATCAGTGGCAATGCCAGCAAGTACATGATAGCCACAAGACCAATTATCTTTTTGATGAGCTGTGGGTATGCAAGTAACGGCGCCCACATTTTTCTTTTCGTAAGCATGTTTGAGTGTTTTCTCAATAAAAGGTTGATAACTACCAACCATGCCGCCTCCTGCATCGGGATTGGAATTTACATAGGCAGCGTTAATTTTCATTTTACCTTTAGAGTCTTTTTCTTGGTTTAAAAAGAGTCGAGTCCAATGGTTCCCTGTATTAAGAATAATATGGGCAGGGTAGTGTTGGATTTTTTTTAATGCGTCTGATAACCGGCCAATTTTTTTTTCTTCTTCTGTCAGCGCTGAAAGCGCGATAACTGGGCAGCTAATAAATTGTGTTGATTGCTTGGGGTTTTCTTTTGCTAATTGGAGCAAGGCTGCTTCAATGTCCAGTTTAGACAGTAAGTGCTTATTTATAATGGGTCTATTTTGGCTAGGGAAGATGGCTAAGGAGTCTTTATGGCTATACGCTTCCAGAGAGCACTCAGCGTTCTTTTTGATCTCCTGTTCAATCGATAAGGCGTTGATAGCCAAGGTGCCGTTTTCTTTTTCGCTTAAACCAATGATTTTGTTAGTCACGGTATACCTGTTTTCGCAAAACAAGTCCTGTAACAGTCTGTTTAAGTGTGCGTTTCCCGGCTCAAGCTGACTATTTTTTATTCGATTTAATAAGTTTTGTTTTAAATATTTATGCGTACTGTTTAGTAGTGTTAATTCATTGAGTTGTGCAATGCTTTTTACAGCAGCGTCTTTGCTGTCTTTTCCTGGGTAACGCTTACTAAGCATTAGATGAAGTTTATTTTCAAGTATTTGACTTGTTTTTTTAGAAAAAGCAGGCATTTATTTAGACTCATTTACTAAGATGGGTGCATTGTAACTAACCTTCCTTAAGAAAAACTTAAGGGAGTCATTTATGACCGCGCACAGTATAATCAATGTTCTTCTGAAACGACTTTGCCTTGTTCGGCCAGTAATCGAAATTGAAAATGATTGGCGAATCTATTTTAAGGCGTATGTTTTTTTTACTGACGCATTTTTTTGTATATGATTTGAATCACAGACTCGGTAAGCTTCGTTTTTTGAGCAACGGCGACAATGCAACCCATAATAAAGTACAAAAGGCCTATCAATGAAGCCTATCCTAGGCTAATTTTTCCTTTAATTACTTTTTTATAAAGGAATCATCTCTAAATAAGAGTGAGTAAGTAAATTTAGAGGCACTAAAACTTGAATTTTATCGCAAGCAAGCGTAACATGAGCGACATGCGTTTTTATAAATGGTGGTTTTAGTTATTGCGTCGTGGTTTTCATGAAAAATAACTAACCATTTAACCTAAAGTTAAAAAGAGTGAAGTAATATGAAACAAGGCATACACCCAGAATACAATCAAATTAAAATTTCCTGCACGTGTGGCAGCGAATTTCAAACAGGTTCAACGTTGAGTAATGATCTTAATATTGAAGTTTGTTCTAAATGTCATCCGTTTTACACGGGGCAGCAGAAATTAGTAGATACTGCCGGACGAGTAGAGAAATTCCGTAATCGTTATAAAAAATCAGCTTAAATATCGACGTGTTATTCTAAACGACATATGTTTAGTAAAGAAAAAGGCGCTTTTATTAGCGCCTTTTTTATGCATACACAAGTTCCTTCAAAATGGTTTTTTTTAGGCGCAGAGATTTTGTATTAAATATAATGCGATTGAGAAATGATCTTTTCTATACTGCGCGCGGTCATAAATTGCGGTTTTTGAAC
>CAWVYD010000069.1:0-9504 GCA_963934185.1 uncultured Legionellaceae bacterium
GTTACATTAAAACAATTATATAGCTAGGTGTTGCACTTCACTTGTGAAAAGGCGGCGTACTATCGCTGCGCGTATAGTTAAGTAACTGGTGAGTTGATAACCATTGATATTTAGACACAATCCGTTAATATCAAGTCTTTATTAAGGAACATATAGGTAAGAAGGTTATGACGCAGCAACGCTGGCAACAACGATTTGAAAACTTTGAAAAAGCATTTTTGTTGTTAAAAGGCCCCTTTGATGAAAAGGCATGGTCCGATTTTTCGGAGCTGGAACAAGAAGGACTCATTCAACGCTTTGAATATACCTTTTGAATTGGCTTGGAAAACGTTAAAAGATTATTTATTGTTTGAAGGCCTTCAATTAGAAAAGAAAACACCACGTGAAACCATCAAACAAGCCTTTGCTGCAGGCATCATAAAAGAGGGCAAGCTATGGATTCAAATGCTGGAGCACCGAAATCTAATGAGCCATGTTTATGACAAAGCAGAATTTCAAAAAACCATAAAGTCAATTTCTGAAAATTATGTCGCCGTACTTGGCCAACTCTGCCATTATTTCAAAAACAATGAACAGAGCATTTAGATGTTTGGTTTATTAAAAGAAGATATTCTCTTAATTACATCCGTTTTTGTTCAATACCCACAAATAACAAAAGTAAATGTCTTTGGCTCACGCGCTTTGGGCAATTACCGTGAAAATTCCGACATTGATCTGGTTATTTGGGGAGAGATAGCCCCCGCGACCTTGGCTCAAATAATGACTCAGCTCGATGAACTGCCTTTACCCTACTTATTTGATTTGAAAATGTATAATGAAATAAGCCATCAAGCATTTAAAGATCACATTGATGAGATTGCCCTGCCCAAGCTCCATTAATAGGCTGGCCTTAAGGTTAAGCAAAGGTTTAGTTAATACACTCCTAACATCTTTCATTTTATATGTTTTTTTATGTTTAAATTTAATCCTTATTTGCCATCCAACACAACTAATACCCAACAACCATTTGGTTCCTTTGGGGTGCGTCAGGCTTCAAATAGCGCAACTCGTGCGATAGATAGCAAACCTGAGTTTGATTTGTTTTGCGTGACTGTTAATTACAGCGCATTTAATCTAACTAATATTGAGCCATTAAAACAACTGATTGAAGATATGCCTTATGCCCGTTTTTTTGAGGAAAACAAAGACGGGAAAAATCGTATTGAATATCTCATTTCCGTCTTTAATTCAAGTAATATGGTAGCAGAAAGTAATGTACTGCTTAAACAGATCTTCAATAAAGCGCCGCCTATGATTTTATCGGGAGAGAAATCCATAGAAGCTCCTCAGAGTGCTTACCCGGCAACAAGTTTGAGTCATCAAGGAGAACAAACTTACCAATCTTTCCCTCCCATTAGGATGACACAAGGTGAATTAGAATGGGTCATAGGATTGTATTATCAAATTTCACAACCGCTCCCTTACAATAATGAAGCGATAAAATGCTGGCAAGAAAATCAAGAACATTATATTAGCGCTTATCAATCAAAAGACTTGGAAGAATCTGCAAAGTTATGCATCACTGGAAACTATAACCTTCTAAAAGGCAAGGGACTTAATTTTTTAGAAAAGATATGTCGAGATGACTTCTCCCCCCTCATTTTTAAACAGATGTTAACGTTAATCGTTAGAATGCATCAGTCTGGATGGCTAACAGATTTTGACTATACAAATATTTTATTGTCTGAATCAAGATTTGGTCAATCATTGCTGCATAAATTGGTATTAAAGGATGACCATCCAACCTACCCCAAAATACATGTTGAAAACTTTTTAACTTATTTAAGATTGGTTGACAACGTAGCTAAAAAAGGCACTTTAAAAACGTATGTAGAGCACTTTAAGTATGCTAATACCAATGGCTACTCGGTTATGCATCAGGTCATTAATGCGCCAAGCATAGAAATTACACGAACATTCCTAGCTTGGTTAGAAAACGAATGTTCATTACCTAAAGAAAATAAGTTTGAACTATTAACTTATGTGAGCGAGACGCTATCTCCAAATCCGAGAGGAGCAAAACGCGAACCAAGACGTTCAAACGATAAAGAGGGCTTTAATGAGGTTTTTAGAGCCATACAGATATTAAAAACAAAATTTAGCAACAGTTGCTTTAGTTTTGCAGTGCCCTCTTTAAATGGGCTGTCGACTGATTTTTTATTTAATCCAGCTGACTTACCAGTAGCGTATCGCTCACCAAATAATTCCCAACATAAACGCTTTTCTTATGCTCATTGCTCTCCTAACAATGGTGATACTTTTTTTGGTAGTACTGCTGTGGATAACGAGATGCTTTGGTGTGAAGAAATAAAAGGCTGGCATTTGTCTGGTAATGAACTTACCAAAAAGAAAGATGTTAAGGTTGAAAGAACGTTAGGTATATACCCATCGTAGATAACATTGTCTCGTTTGCAACACGAAAAGCCTTGTGCTCAAAAAAAGCATTTGAATTAAATGATATCTGAATCTCACGCAATTCAAATGCAAATTTGATTAGGCTTCGGCCTAGGGCGTGTTGACAATTCGTTTTGGAGTGAAGGAGATGATTGGCTTTAGTTATATTTGCTTAAAAAATCATTTAAAAGCGCAAGAATGGCTGAGCCCTTTTGAGCATTTTAAATGATTTTTTAAGTAGATAGAACAAAGTCCAGTTAGGTCAACCGCTTCAAAATGAATTGTCAACACGCCCTAAACGTGCTCTTGAGTTATTTTAACGAGTCCAATAAATATTTTTTTCGGTGATGGTGCCATGAACCAACACATCCCACGGTTGTTTTTCAATGATGCCTTGGCGTTGAAATTCATAGCCTATGCCAAGTCGCAAGGGTTGCGTGCTTGCCTTTTGATTGAATGACGCAAAGGCGCGATCGTAAAAGCCTTTGCCCATGCCCATGCGCACGCCAAATTCATCAAACGCGACTAAAGGCATGAGTGCGATGTCCAGCTGATTAACCGTAATGGCTTCCGATAATGGCACGTCGGGTTCGAGCACGCCTAATGAATGGCGAATAAAGGGTGTCTTAGGCGTTACCGGCACAAACAACATGTCATCACCTCGACAAACGGGGAAAAAACATTGCTTACCCTGCCGTGCAGAGGTGCGCCATAACGCTTCGAGTGAGACTTCCCCTTTAACGGCGTAATAAAAAGCCACATTTTTTGCTTGCCTGTATTGCTCTAGTGCTTGTAAGCGCTTAGCAATGCACGATGATTTTTCTTGAACAAATGCTTGGGTTAATTGGCCGCGTTGCTTTAATAAGTGCTGTCTTAGCGTCTGATTCATTGTCATTGCCTGCCTGTCATTGGGTTAAAGGGTTGTGTGAGTGTCGGCCGGCGTTGTACGCCTAATGGCTGCGCCATCGTGTGAGTGTGAAATTCAATTGCTTTCGCTGACAAAGAACTTTAATTCAATGACGTTACCCCCACACCCACAGAGTGTCGAAGACATAGCGCCTAGCGCGAAACACTCACACCCTTTCCAGTCTCACTGGAAATCATCTGCCATTGAAGCAATCAGTGAGGTCATTAAATGCGAAATAGGGTAGCACGTTGCTTCAATCGCGCCAATGGCGGTGATGCCCATTAAGGCATTGCAAACAAAGGCGCCCTCTGCTGCTAAGACTTCATTGACGCTTAGCTGTTTTTCAACGCATGCTACGCCTGCTTGTTTGCAATGCGCTATTATCCGTTCCCGCATAATGCCTGGTAATGGCCCGTCCGTTAACGGCGGCGTAAATAAGACGTTTTTTTTAATCATAAAAAAATTCGCGCAGGACGTTTCGCTAACAAAACCTGCAGCGGTTAATTGCAACGCATCATCAAAGCCGCGTGTGACCGCTTCACGTTTAACAAATACATGCGTTAAATACGACAGTGATTTGATGGACGCAAGAGGGTTAGAAGGATTGGCTTGAATCGATGACCAGCACAAACGATAAGGCGTTAATGATTTTTCAGGCAAGGCAAAGCATTCCAATAAATAATGCCCTTTAGACGTTGCGGTTGCTAATAAGCCGCGCGGCCCAGTGCCAGCGGTTATTGTTAAACGAAGCCCTGCATTCATCACAGCATTTTTTTCAGTCAAACACTTAATGGACTCATGCAATGCTTTTAAATCAAGGGGTAAGGTAATATCAAGCAAAACAGCGCTTTTTACAAGCCGTTGCCAATGCTTATCAATGCCAATGACCTTGCCTTGCCGTATGCGCATGGTTTCAAATAAGCCCATGCCAAGCAAGACGCCTTTGTCTGTCACCTTAATTTTCGCCTCAGCCTGAGGTTGACACTTGCCATCAAGCAATACCATACAATGCGTAGACATGATTTTAGTTTATTTCCTGCTGATAAATGCGTAATATACCGGATATTATTGACCCTGTCTCCGGCATGCATATGTAACGAGCCGCACCAGATATTCTAGGTACACTTAATTATGTTTGATAACAAAATTTTTGACGACGTTTCTAAAAAACTGCTTGACTCACTGCCAGAAAGCTTAAAAAGCGTTGAGAAAGACATTCAACAAACCTTTAAAACCGTACTCACATCAACCTTCGATAAACTCGACTTGGTGACCCGCGAAGAATTTGAAGTGCAAAAAAAAGTGTTGGCAAAAACCCGCAAAAAAATTGATGCGATTGAGCAGCAACTTAAAAACAAGGCGCCACAATAAGGCCATAGGCCATGCTGTCATGTTTAATAATGCATTCAGGATGCGTTAATAATTACTGAACTTTTTCCTCGAATGGTTTGTTTCTTAAAGCAGGTATGCGCACTTGATAATGCGCCTGCCGCCAAGTTAGGCTGATCCAGTACATGATTTACCGCTAACGAACCATTTAGGGATGATTTTCGATAACACGTTCGTAAAACTGCTTGAAAAGGAATAAGGCGCGATTGATTTTATGACAAGACGCCAACAAAAAATGAAATCATACTTATCTTCATCTTGCCTTAGCCGCTCAATGGCATCACCCTTTTAAGATGTATACTGCGCTTATCTTCAACATCAAAAAAACGTTTGGCACACTCAATCACATCCGGTTTATTTAAATCATGGTGATACTTCGCGCGGCCATAAATTACGGTTTTACGGTGTTTTTTTGTGCGCCAAGAGCCTGTTAAGTCTTGTGCGTACAATAACGATGCCCTTTAATTTAAACGGCTTACGGCGCAATAAATAAGTGTGTTCAAAAACCGCAATTGATGGCCGAGCGCAGTATGTTAAAAAAAGGCCACTTTCCCGTTTGAAATATCAAGCATTCCGCCAACCACTTTAATCGTATTGGCAGCAGCCATATCACTGAGAATGGGGCTTTTTTCTAAGAGTCCTTGAATACTGAAATTAACATTTAGCTTGGTTACGTTTGACACAAATTCAACATTATCCGAGTTGCGATTTTCCTGAACCATGGTTTCGGCGTTAACAGAGGGTTTTATTTTATTAATTAAACCCGTTAAATGACCCATATCAACATCATCACACGCCCCTTTTACAGCGCCACAATGTGTATGGCCTAAAACAACGATAAGCTTAGCGCCTGCTAGCTTACAACTAAACTCCATACTTCCTAAAATATCTTCATTAATCACATTGCCAGCAATGCGAATATTAAAAATATCACCAATGCCTTGATCGAAAATTATTTCTGTTGGCGCGCGTGAGTCAATGCAACTTAAAATAACAGCGAAAGGGTATTGCCCCTTTTCAGTTTCTTCTGCTTGTTGAAGAAAATTTCGATTGATACTCATGCTCTGGATAAATCGATTATTTCCTTCTACTAATTTTTCAAGTGATTTTTCAGGAGTAATGTTATCTTGCATTTCTTTGGTAAACGTTTTCATTTTTAATACCTCAACCGTTATAAACGTTAGTTAGATTAATAAGTAATTTCTTTGGAAAAGACTTATTTTGGCTCAATAAAATTAATGGTGTTCACCTTAATGTGTTTAAACTTAGCGGTTAATTTATAATTTTGTATAAACTCCACCACGTCATAATCAATAGACTTCGAGTTTGTACAATCGATGTTAATGGTGGAATTATTTGGGATGGTGCTAAGCGCTTTAATGATGCTTGCTTTATTAAAAAAAGAGACTTCTTCAGCCAGTGTCATGCGGTAAGTAAAATATCCATTTTCGCATTTGAAGGTTTGCTTCATATAATAAGCATTTCGATAACTGTGACGCAATGTATAAAACACCCCAACGAAGACACCTATTGAAATCCCTGTTAAAAGATCGGTTGCTAAAATACCTATTACCGTACTGATAAAGGGTTTAAATTGTTCACTGCCAAGTTGATACATACTTACAAACGTTTGAGGGCTCGCAAGTTTGTAGCCAATAATCATTAAAATAACGGCAAGACTGGCTAAAGGAATTAAATTTAACCACGCACTGATAAATAATGCACTAAAAAGTATCATTAGGCCATGAAGTATGGCAGATAGTTTGGTTTTACCACCAAAGGTAATGTTCGCCGTACTGCGAACGATGACTTGCGTAATGGGTAAGCCACCTATCAAACCCGAGATGATATTACCGAGCCCCTGCGCCTTTAATTCTCTATTTGGCGGTGTAACACGTTTATGAGGATCCAATTGATCCGTTGCCTCAACACATAATAATGTTTCTAAGCTTGCAATGATTGCAATTAAAAAAGCCGTTTTCCAAACATACACATTAAAAATAGCAGACATGTTTGGGAAACTAAATTGAGCAACCATACTGCCAAAACCATTAATTAACGGTAAATTAACTAAATGCGTCTGTTCTAGCGCATAACTTGGCGCATATGAACGTAATAATAAATTAATTGCGACCCCGCCTAAAATAACGACGATCGGCCCCTGTACCACTCTAAAAAACGCGTGTTTTTTAGCTAAAAATTTATCCCAGATCAAGGTTAATGGCAGCAATATAAAGGTAATAATAATGGCTCCAGGAGCATACAAACTTAACGCATGGCTGAGTGTTTCGAATGTTGTTTCCTCATTGACTTGAAAAAAAGAAAGGTCGCCTATCACATCCGCGTCATAGCCAAGCGCATGAGGTATTTGCTTTAAAATAATTAACAAACCAATGCCGGTTAACATGCCTTTAATAACGGATGAAGGGAAAAAATAACCAATAAAGCCAGCGCGAGCGTAGCCCATGATGACTTGTAAGATCCCGCCAAGCACCACCGAAAGTAAAAAATTATTCCAGCCTATTAATTCGATAGAAGAAAGAACAACAATGGCCAGCCCCGCAGCAGGGCCACTGACTCCAAGCGCAGAACCACTGGCAATGCCAACCACTAAGCCACCAATGATCCCCGCAATAATCCCTGAAAAAAGAGGGGCGCCAGAGGCTAAGGCAATGCCAAGGCATAACGGTAAAGCCACACAAAAAACAATGATGCTGGCTGATAAATCAGCTTTGAAGTGTTTGAACATGAACAACTCCTTATACTTTAATTTATGAACAATTTACTTATGACTTATCGTGTCCCCATATTTTCCGTGCCTGACGAACGGCATTACGAATTTCATTCTCTGACTGCATACCGCCTTCAATGTAATCTAACCCTTCTAACAACCAGTCTGACAGTTTGTCTTGCGTTAACCTGTAATACACATGATTAGCCTCTTTTCGTTTTTCAACGGCTTTTTGACCACGAAGTACACTTAGGTGTTGCGAAACAGCAGAGTGACTAATACCAAGTATGGCTTTTAAACCATTCACGTCTTGTTCACCGCTTTTAAGTTCTTCAATAATTCTTATTCTATTTGGATTAGAGATAGCGCTTAAAAATTCCGCCATTTTTTTACATATTAATTCTCGTGATGGCATTTTTCATTCTCATCCATATTAATATATTTGAATACAGTCATGCTATAATGTAATTTGACATTGTCAAGTATTCCTTATTTATTAATTTAAAAAGAATCACTGAAAAAAAAGAAAGTTATGATTGCATGGTTAACAATAACTGCATTCAATTGCCCGTATCTTGTTAACATTCGTTATGATAAAATAATGCGCATAAATCATTCATTAACCGCGTTGTATTATGTCAAAAAAAGTCATTCTGGGCCTCTCTGGTGGCGTTGATTCTTCTGTTGCCGCTTACTTACTAAAAAAATCTGGCTATGAGGTTGAGGCTGTCTTTATGAAAAACTGGGAAGGCGATGATGATGATGCGCATTGCACGGCAGAAACCGATCTTAGTGACGCGCAAGTGGTTGCTCAAAAACTTCAAATTCCTTTGCATTCGGTCAACTTTTCCAAAGAATATTGGCACAATGTTTTCAGTCATTTTTTAAATGAATACAAAAAAGGCCGCACGCCTAATCCCGATATTTTATGCAATAAAGAAATTAAATTTAAAGCCTTTTATCAACATGCGCTCACGCTTGGCGCTGATTACATTGCCACGGGGCATTACGCTCAAACAGCCGTTAACGAGGCAAAAACCTTATTACTTAAAGGGCTTGATAATAGCAAAGATCAAAGCTACTTCTTACATGCGATTAATCAAGAAGCCTTAAGCAAAACCTTATTTCCCATTGGCCATTACACCAAAAAAGAAATTAGAACCATTGCTAAAGAGCAAGACCTTATCACTTACAATAAAAAAGACTCTACTGGCATTTGTTTTATTGGTGAAAGGCACTTCACTACGTTTTTAAAAGAATATTTATTAACGCAAAAAGGCCCCATTCAAACACCCGATGGTAACGTTATTAGTGAACACGATGGCTTAATGTATTACACCATTGGTCAGCGCCAAGGACTCAATTTAGGCGGCATTAAAGGCGCGGAAGAATTGCCGTGGTTTGTTGTGGCTAAAAACATTGAAACCAATGCATTAACCGTCGTTCAAGGCACCAGTCACCCACTGCTCTACAGCATCGGTTTGTTGTGCGCCGATCCAGATTGGATAAATGAAGCGCCTGAGTTTCCACTTGCTTGCGCCATTAAAACGCGTTATCGAGAGCAAGACGTACCCGCAATATTAACTCAAACAGCCGATAACGAATATTGCGTGATGTTTTCAAGCCCTGTGCGCGCGGTAACGCCTGGCCAATCCGTGGTGTTTTATGACAATAACGTTTGTTTAGGTGGCGCCATTATAAGCTCACAGATTAATTAGGGCGTGTTGATAAAATGGCTGATTCAAATGACATCAGCCATCAGACAAAACTAACAAAGACAATCTAGTCAAACATTAAAATCAGAATCTTCTTGCGCCTAAAACTCATGACCTGTCACAGGTGAAACGGTATGTCTCACATGTAAAACAATCTCATTGGCTGACATTAACCCTACTTTTGCTAAGTGTGTTATATCACTTAATAATCGAGCATGTATGCGCTCAATTTGTTCTTGATCTAAAGGCGCAGTATGGGTGTCCCTTTAATATGATTGAACTTTGGATAAACCGGTATAAAAAACGAGCAAAACAGATGGCTTTAAATC
>CAWVYD010000070.1:0-9450 GCA_963934185.1 uncultured Legionellaceae bacterium
TGTTGATGCCCAGAAAGTATATAACCCTTTTGATATCTTACTTTTTTGCTCCAAGGGTTATCGATATAAAAACTATTGGTTTGAAACAGCTACCCCTACCTTTTTAATTAAGTTACTCCAAAAAAAACAGCAGTACTTACCTAAATTAGAATCGTTTAAAGTGACCGATGAAAGCCTTTCTAGTTTTGATATTGATAATATTCCTTTGCAAACGTTATTGTTTCAAACCGGTTATTTAACCATTGATAAAGTGATTGCGCGGCACACGCAATATGGTTATGTGCTGACTTACCCAAACATTGAAGTAAAGTCGAGCTTAAATTCTCATTTAATGCAACTTGGTAGCTCAACAGAGCAGAAAAACGAATCATTTTTTGCGATTTTAGACAGCATTGACGATACTAACTTTGATGCCTTAAAAGATATTTTCAACACGCACTTTGCCGCCATTCCGCATGATTGGTACCGCAATAATCCCATGGGCCAATATGAAGGGTTTTACGCCGGCATTGTCTACAGTTGTTTTGCCGCCTTAGGCTATGAGGTACGCGCAGAAGACACCACATCCACCGGCCGCATTGACTTAACGTTAAAAACACCGGACAAAATTTTAATTATTGAATTTAAATTATCAAAGTACGGCTCTGCAGATGATGCAATAAAGCAAATCCTAGATAAAAAATACGCCGATAAATTTAAAAGTGAAAAACGGCCCGTTTACTTAATTGGCATGAGTTTTGACGATAAAACCAAAACAATGAAAGAACTTAAGTGGCAGGAAAAATAGACAGCTGACATGTGAATCCATCGTGACAGTCATTAGGGCGTGTAAAGATTTCCGGTGCCGAGCCAAAGCACCTCTTATATACTCAACAAGCCAACGCTTAAACCACTGCTAACCTATTGATTTTCGACCCTTAAAATACGTTTAGAGGGGCTTTATCTGATTTTAAGATGTTTGATTTTACTCACCCCTGCCCACTCAACACAGACACCATGCTGATGCACTACGCGCACAGTGTCCGGATATTAGATTTTGCTCAAAAACCAATAAACATCGTTTTGAGCATTTTAAATATGCTATACTTTATGCTCATGTTGATGATAATGCTATATTGAGCAATTAAAAGGGATAACTTCCCTGAGCTTACTAAAGCGTATTAATAGGAGCTTTAATGCAACCGTTTATTGGTCGAAAACCAGAGTTAGAAAAGTTAGCAATGCGTTATAAAAAAGACATGACTAATTTGGTGGTTGTAAAAGGACGACGGCGGATCGGTAAAAGTCGCTTGATTAAAGAATTTGCATCACGTAATGCCCACTGTCAATTTTTGTCATTTTCTGGACTTGCCCCGCAAGAAGGAATGAAGGCGCAAACTCAACGGGATCATTTTGCCAGTCAATTAGCACGCTTTTTAAATAGCCCTTCTTTTACCTTTAGCGATTGGGTTGATGCGTTCGATTATTTGTCGCTGCATTTAAACAAAAGGGACATTGTCCTTTTTGATGAAGTGTCATGGATGGCTTGTGGCGATCCTAGTTTTGTTTCTAAATTAAAAGCATGGTGGGATAAACAAGAAACATCTGTCTTCTTGGTTCTATGTGGCAGTGTTTCAACGTGGATAGAAGAAAATATTTTAAAAAGCACTGCATTTTTTGGTCGAATTAATTTAACCCTCACTTTGAACCCTCTCAGCATTCCGGAAAGTAATGAATTGATTCAAACGCTGGGTTTTAAAGGTTCCACTTATGATGTTTATAAATTACTAAGTATTTTGGGCGGTGTGCCTTGGTATTTAGAACAAGTCGTTTCATCCATGACTGCCGATGACAATATTAAACAACTTTGCTTTGAAAAAGATGGCTTGCTGGTTTTTGAGTTTGAACGCATTTTTCATGATTTATTTCATGGTAAAGGTGTTACTTATAAGAAAATATTAGATACCTTAAAAGGCGGCATGAAAACCCTAGCCCAGATTCGAACGGACATAAGCTTTGCTCACAGCGGTACACTTAGCCAGTTAATGGAGCATTTAATCATTGCTGGTTTTATTAAAAAGCAGGTTTTGTGGTCTTTTAAAACGGAAAAGCCACTGAAACAAAGTTTGTATCGGATAAGCGATCCTTACATGCGTTTTTATCTAAAAGTCATTGACAAAAATCTCGCCAAAATCGATTTAAATGCTTTTAGTCAACAACCTTTATCACATTTAGCTGGGTTTGATGCGCATATGGGCTTACAACTGGAGTATCTATTATTAAAAAATCGCTCACTTTTGCTTAAATCCTTGGGGATTGCCGCTGTGGACGTTGTAAATGATGGCCCTTACCAACAATTTAAAACCGCCAGTAAACAAGGCGTTCAGATTGATTATTTAGTTCAAACGGCTACAAAGAATATTTTTGTGTGTGAGTTTAAATTTAAACGACGTGAGCTTGGTATTGATATCATTGAGAGCATGCAAACTAAGATTAAGGCATTAAAAGTTCCAAGAGGATACGCGGCAATACCGGCTTTATTCCATATTGGTGGTGTTTCATCTTCCGTTGCAACATCGCCTTACTTTTATCGGATCATTGATATTTCAGAATTTTTAACGTAATTTCCGGTGCCGAGCCAAAGCACCTCTTTTATATTCAACAAGTTAACGCTTAAACCACTGCTAACCTATTGATTTTCGATCCTTAAAACGCGTTTAGAAGGGCTTTATCTGATTTTAAGATGTTTGATTTTACTCACCCCTGTTCACTCAATACAGACACCGCGCTGATGCGCTGCGCGCACAGTGTCCGCGAGCTAGGCACCCATTTTATGATGCCCACAGTGAATTTATTGGCACAGCCCACATGTCTTCACCAAAAGGCACTATGTGTTCGCCAGTATAGAAAACGATGCCTTTAAAAGAACGCTCTTTTGCTAAATTATTTTTAAACCACTGCAAGTGTTTGAACGCAGAGTGATTAACTGCAGAACCTGCTTTAACTTCAATGCCTAGAAGCTCACCCTCTTCATTTTCTATCAAAAAGTCAATTTCTCGTTTTTCTCTATCGCGATAATGATACAAGTCGTAATGCTCATCCTGAGCATCCAAAATGGCAGTTAATTGGCCAAAGACGAAGGTTTCAATAAGCTTGCCATTCATATCACCATTTAAGCGCACTTTCTCAAAACGCCATCTTAAAATGGAGGCCATAAGCCCTGAGTCAGTCATAAATAATTTATCTTGCTTGCTCACTCGATCATAATCGGTCTTATGCCAAGGGCGAACACGCTCAATCAAATATAACGTTTCTAACGCATTAAGATACGTTTCAATGGTAGCTCTAACCAACGAAAGGTTTGTGCCTATTGCGCTAATATCCATAAACTTTGAGGACCATGCAGCCAATACTTCAATAAGCTTATTAAGGCTATCTTTACGTTTAACATTAATAACATCGTTTAGATCGCGCGCCATTAATGCGGCTAAATAGTCACTGTGCCATCGCTTTACTTCTCTGTCATTTACTTGCGCTATGGCTTCCGGAAAACCACCTAAAAAAGCCAGTTGTAAATAACTGTCCTTATCATGAAACAACTGATTTTTAGGTACACCATCCGTCGTTGAATAAAATAATCCATTAAATGCATTCGAAATAAAGGCTGGGGACTTTCGATGAATCTCACCTAAAGCGAGTGGCCGCAATCGAACGTTGCTTACACGAACAGCAAGCGATTCTTTTACGCTTGGTAAGGATTGGATGTTTGCCGAACCCGTTAACATAAATCGACCATATACAGGGTTTTCATCTACCTCTTGTTTAACTGCCTGCAATAACATAGGCGCACGCTGAACTTCATCGATAATCATCAGCTCATTCGCATGCTTAACAAATCCCCGAGGATCATGAATCGCAGAATCAAGTAACGTTACATCATCCAGCGTAAGGTAAATGGTTTTATCTTTTGAAAGCGTTTTAGCAAGCGTTGTTTTTCCACATTGCCTTGGCCCTGCCAATAAAATAACGCGCCTGGATTGAAGCACTTGTGTAATTTTATCGGCTTGCCAACGTACGTATACGGCAGAAGACATAATCCTTCCTGATTGACATGAATCAGCTATTATAAACATATAAATCACGCAAAAGCTAACATGCAACTCCCGCAACAATAAAGATTAAAGTTGCGCTGTTTTCAATATTAACCCCCCGCTATTTTTAATAAATAGAGTTATGGCAAGCATAATGACAAATAAGAAAACCTTTATGTTTCACAATAATATCTTTTAAGTTCCGTAGCTTAGCTCATTACTTATGACAAATTGATTGCTCCCTTATTTTTAAAACTCTTTAGGGCGTGTTGACAATTCGTCGCGTAACAAGGGGCAGTGTATTTTTTAGTCTTGATTGCTTAAAATTTGTAAAAAAAGCGGAGAGCTAACCGGGTTCCCTTGAGTATTTTTTTATGAAATTTAAGCAAGCAAGGCAAAAAATTCGCTTTCAAGCATTATGAGATGAATTGTCAACACGCCCTAAGGTGATTTCCCCTTCATTCTAAAGGAGGGCCGCATTAAAGTTCAATATTGAATATTGGAAAGGGCGAGTGAGACAGCTGAGACAAAAAAGGAAGGTGTGACTTTTTAAGCTTAAGTATGCCCAACGCCATGATAAGTGTGCCATGGCGCTGGCTATGTTTTTCGGTTTAAAAATAGTTAGGTAAACTTCATGTCTTCAAAAAATTTCTTTACGCCTGTGAACCAAGTGCTGCTTTTAGGCGTGTGTTTGTCCTCGCCTGCTAAAATGGTTTCATCAAAATCATTGAGCATTTTCTTTTGCTCTTTGCTTAAATGAACCGGCGTTTCCACCACCACTTTACACAGCAAATCACCCGTGCCATAGCCGCGAACCGATTTTACGCCTTTACCGCGTAACCGAAATACTTTGCCGCTTTGCGTTTCAGCAGGTACTTTTAAATTAACTCGTCCATCTAACGTTGGTACGTCAATTTGACCACCTATCGCAGCGGCCACAAAGCTAATCGGCACTTCGCATGACAAGTCATTTTCATTACGCTGAAAAATAGCATGCTCTTTCAAATTAACTTGCACGTATAAATCACCCGCTGGGCCACCATGGCTGCCTATTTCGCCTTCGCCAGTTAAACGAATACGATCGCCATCATCCACACCTGCCGGCACTTTAACTTTTAATTTTTTAGAATCGCGTACGCGGCCTGCACCATGACAACTGCCACAAGGAGACGTAATAACCCGCCCTTCGCCTTGGCATGATGGGCACGTTTGTTGAATGGTGAAAAACCCTTGTTGAACCTTAACTTGGCCCACACCGCCGCATGTTGTGCATGCCTGAGGCCTGGTGCCGGCTTTAGCGCCTGAACCGCCGCATGGTTTACAACCCGCTTGTGTTGGAATTTTAATTTCAACTTCACTGCCTTTGGCTGCCGCTTCAAGCGTTAAATCTAAGTTGTATCGCAAATCAGAACCACGGTGCGCTTGACTGCGCCCGCCGCCTTGTTGACCACCGGTAAACATGTTTTCAAAAATATCGCCAAACACATCACCAAAGCCACCAAAACCTGCACCGCCGCCACCATGACCGCCTGCTGCGCCATCAATGCCAGCATGACCGTGTTGGTCATACGCAGCGCGCTTTTGATCATCCGATAAGACTTCATAAGCGGTTTTTGCTTCTTTAAAGGATTCTTCTGCTTGCGCATCATCTGGGTTTCTATCTGGATGATGCTTCATGGCTAGCTTTCGATAAGACTTTTTAATCTCAATTTTAGTTGCTTGGCGTGACACACTCAGCACTTCGTACAAATCGCGTTTGTTTGACATAATGATTCACTAGAGAATTAATACACATTGCATACCCATGTTCATTGAAGACACACTGGTATTTTAAATGCATATGGCCTAATAAAAGGCTATATTTTATACGCAAAAACGCCCTGTAATGCATTTACAGCACCCAGGGCGTTTCACCAACAATATAAGGAAGCTCTCAATCAATAGAATTAATATCTATTATTTATCGAGACCTCCCTAACAAATCAGTCATGACTTGTTATTTTTTATCGTCTACTTCTTCAAAGTCTGCATCAACAATGGCCTCTTCTTTTTCTTCTTCTTTTTCTTCTTTTACTTCAGAGCCACTTGCTTGTTCTGCTTGCTTTTCTTTTTCTGCTTCAGCATAAACCTTTTCCATTAATACATCAGCGACTTTTTGAAGCGCTTCCATTTTGGTTTCGATGTCTGCTTTATCGTTACCTTTTAATGCTTCTTTTAACGCAGATGAAGCGATATCAATGTTGCTTTTTGTTTCGTCATCCACTTTATCGCCTAAATCTTTCACTGATTTTTCAGTAGAGTGAATTAAGCCATCCGCTTTGTTACGAAGCTCAACAACTTCTTTGAATTTTTGATCTTCTTCAGCATGCGCTTCGGCATCTTTCACCATGTCGTCAATTTCTTCGTCTGATAAACCGCTTGACGCTTTAATGATGATTGACTGTTCTTTATTCGTGGCTTTATCTTTAGCAGACACGTTTAAAATTCCGTTGGCGTCAATATCAAGTACGACTTCAATTTGAGGCACGCCACGTGGCGCTGGTGGAATTTCAGATAAGTCAAAACGACCTAATGATTTATTGGCAGACGCTTGCTCACGCTCGCCTTGAAGCACGTGTACGGTAACGGCTGTTTGATTGGTTTCAGCGGTTGAAAACACTTGACTCGCTTTTGTTGGAATCGTTGTGTTTTTTTCAATCAACTTTGTCATCACGCCGCCCATGGTCTCAATGCCGAGAGATAACGGTGTAACGTCTAATAATAAAATGTCTTTCACGTCACCAGACAATACGCCCGCTTGTAGTGCCGCGCCCATGGCAACCACTTCGTCCGGGTTAACGTCTTTTCTAGGCTCTTGACCAAAAAACGCTTCCACTTTGGCTTGAACCAAAGGCATACGTGATTGACCACCCACCAAGATAACATCATTAATCTCAGTAATTTTCAAACCCGCATCTTTAAGCGCTGTTTGACAAGGGATTATGGAGCGAGCCACTAAGTCTTCTACCAAAGATTCTAATTTAGCACGTGTTAATTTAATGTTTAAATGCTTAGGACCACTTGCATCCGCAGTGATGTAAGGTAAGTTAACGTCTGTTTGTTGCGTAGAAGATAACTCAATTTTTGCTTTCTCTGCCGCTTCTTTTAAACGTTGCAATGCTAATGGGTCGTTGTGTAAGTCAACGCCATTGTCTTTTTTAAACTCACCCGCTAAAAACTCAATAAGGGCTAAATCAAAATCTTCGCCGCCTAAGAACGTATCACCGTTAGTTGCAAGCACTTCAAACTGATGCTCACCATCCACTTCGGCAATTTCAATGATGGAAATATCAAACGTACCACCACCAAGGTCATACACAGCAATCACCGAGTCGCCACGTTTTTTATCCATACCATAAGCAAGCGCCGCAGCGGTTGGCTCGTTGATAATACGCTTAACTTCTAGTCCAGCAATTCGACCCGCATCTTTCGTTGCTTGACGCTGTGAATCATTAAAGTAAGCAGGCACAGTAATAACCGCTTGTGTCACCGCTTCGCCTAAATATTCCTCAGCCGTGCTTTTCATTTTACGTAACACTTCAGCTGAAATTTGTGGTGGCGCTTTATTGTCGCCTTTTACACTAACCCATGCATCGCCATTGTCTGCTTCAACAATTTTATAGGGCACCATTTTAATGTCTTTTTGAACCACTTTATCTTTAAATTTACGACCAATTAATCGCTTAATGGCAAATAATGTATCGGTTGGATTCGTTACTGCTTGACGCTTAGCAGAATGACCTACTAAGGTTTCATCGTCTGTAAAAGCAATGATGGAAGGCGTTGTACGGTGGCCTTCGCTGTTTTCAATGACTCTTGGTTTGTCGCCATCTAACACAGCAACACATGAGTTCGTTGTACCTAAATCAATACCGATTATTTTAGCCATTATGTATCTGCTCCAATATAAAATATATTCTAATTAATTTGTTAATACCCATATATGGGTGTAATTTGAAAATTCAAGGGGGGGTGTTTAATTATTTACCCTTTGCCACAACCACCCGGGCTGGACGAATAACACGACCATTAAGCACGTAGCCTTTTTGAAACACCATCAGCACTGAGTTTGGCTCAGCATCGGGCGCATCTTGCATGGACATGGCTTCGTGCTGATTAGGATCAAACGCTTCGCCTACCGGGTCTAACCGAAGCACATTCGCTTTGGTTAATGCATCACCAAATAGTTTTAAGGTTAGCTCAATGCCTTCTTTAATCGCTGCGTTGCTTTCATCGGTTACTTGTTCAGCCGCTTGCAGCGCTTGCTCCAGGCTGTCTATAACCGGTAGGAGCGACGTAATGAACTTCTCGCTGCCATATTTATGCGCTGAAGCAACGTCGCGCTCTGAGCGACGACGAACGTTGTCTACCTCTGCCGTTGCCCGAACTGCTTTTTCCCAGTTATCATGCGCTAACACTTCTGATTCGGTTAATTTCTTTTGCAACGTTTCATAATCAACATGCTCAACGGCTGCACTGGCTACTGGTGCTTCTTCAGCAATTGCATCATCCGCTAATGGCGCTGTCTCAAGCGAATCCTCTGTTATGGCCTCATCAGCCACCACTTTTTGGGCTTCTTCTTCACTTGCCATCTCTTCCCACTTACTTGCGCCTTGGTCACTAGACATTAAATCACTCCAACATCGGTTAAATTCATCGTTAGAAGCAAGGTGGGGATTGCCCAAGAATATTTCAAGCATTAGAAATAAAATAGTCTGAATTTGCTTGCATCAAAAGCAACATGTTATAACGCTTGCCATTGACGAAAAGCTTAGTCGCTTTGATTTGACTCAAACCTTGCCTAGGGCGTGTTGACAATTCATTTTGAAGCCTTCAACAAAACCACTGGTATTTCTTTGGATAAAATAATTGCTAATTTCATTCATGTATTTCTTAACCGTCCCCATGAAAGTATTAAAGTAATTTAGCTGAGAAGAAGGCATATCGGCTATCCATGATCTAAATTTTTCAGTTGCTTCTTCCTTGGTTATTTTTGAATTAAAAACAGACGTTAAATAATGGCTGTAATTATAAGCAAGCTTAAGCTTTTTTGAGTAACTGAAAAGTGGGTCATCAATTATTTTTTCTTCATCGGTAAAATAATCTCGTCCTTTTTGTAATAAAGAAACGGCTGGTTTTAATAATTTATATTCTTCTTTTGTTAACGATTTTCTTAACTTTATTAATTCTGATTTTCGTACAACGATTAATTGTTTACGATATAATTTAGCAACATGAAACCTATCGGCTGTGATCACCTTATTACCAAATACTTTTTTTGCCGCATTAGGGCGTGTTGACAATTCATTTTGAAGCGCTTGAGCCAACTGGAATTTGTCCT
>CAWVYD010000071.1:0-9396 GCA_963934185.1 uncultured Legionellaceae bacterium
CTGAAGACTTACGTATTGATACCTTTCGCGCATCTGGCGCGGGTGGCCAGCACGTAAATAAAACAGACTCTGCCATTCGCATTACGCATTTACCCACTGGCGTTGTCGTTGAGTGCCAAGATGATCGCTCTCAGCACAAAAATAAAGCCAAAGCATTGACGCTCCTAAAAACTCGCTTACTTGATGCAGAGCAACAAAAACAACACCAAGAACAGTCCGATAAACGCAAAAGCTTGGTGGGTTCAGGCGATCGCTCTGAGCGAATTCGAACCTATAACTACCCACAAGGCCGAGTAACCGAGCATCGAATAAATCTGACCTTATATAAACTTCCTGAAATTGTGGAAGGTGACTTACAACAAGTCATTGAACCTTTGCTTCGAGAACATCAAACGTCTCAATTGGCGGATTTAGCCAGTGAAAACAATTAAAGACATTTTACTTCATGCAACAAATTTGTTGCATCAAACATCAAGTTCGCCGCGACTCGACTCTGAGCTATTATTGTCACATTGTTTGAGTAAATCGCGCACGTATTTTTTTACCTACCCAGAACAGGCACTAACGAGTGCAGAACATAAGCAAATGCAGAGCTTGCTTGAAGAACGAGTCAAAGGCACTCCCATTGCTTACATGACAGGCCAAAAAGAATTTTGGTCACTTATGCTAAAAGTAACCACTGACACACTCATCCCAAGACCAGAAACAGAACTCTTAGTTGAAACCGCACTTACAGCATTAGAAGGCATTAAAAACCCAGTCATTATTGAACTTGGTACCGGCAGTGGCGCCATAGCCATTGCACTTGCCAGTGAACGAAGTGATAGCACCATTTATGCCAGCGATATCTCAGAAAAAGCATTAACCATCGCAAAACATAACGCACAAACTCATCAAATAAAGAACATAAGTTTCATGTATTCTAATTGGCTCACAGACTACCCTAACATTAAAGCCGATTTAATTATCAGCAACCCACCCTACATTGCTCATAATTGCCCCCTCATTGAAACCAACGTTAAAAACCATGAACCATCGCTCGCGCTCTTTAGTAATGAAAATGGTTATCACGACCTCTTGACTATCATCGAGCAAAGCAAGTATTATCTCCGCCGCCAAGGAACCATATTGCTGGAACACGGCATAAACCAAGAAGGTACTTTAGCAAAGATACTTAACAAACATGGCTTTATCTCATTTAAGAATCATGCCGACTTACAAGGCATCAATCGATGCGTGGACGCCAAATACCTACATTCTGAATAAATAAATACCACCGTGTAATTTTTATTACATTTGTACATAATCAACCAAATTAGGTTATTATGTGATTTGATATACGTTAGCGATATAGGAACCATAACATGCCAAAAGAAAAAAAAACTGGCGCAGTAAATAAGACAGCCCCGAAAAAAGAAATCACGTACATGGGTATCCCTGCCTACGTTGAAAAAAAAGACGAAGAATACATGAATACGGATCAGCGCGATCACGTTCATAAAATTCTAACGCAATGGCGTAAAAATTTAATGAAAGAAGTTGATCGTACTGTAACTCACATGAAACATGAATCTTCAAACTTCCCTGATCCTAGCGATCGCGCTAGCCAAGAAGAAGAGTTTAGCTTAGAACTTAGAACGCGAGATCGTGAGCGCAAACTTATTAAAAAAATCGAAGGCTCACTCGAGTATTTATTAACGGAAGACTTCGGTTACTGCGATACTTGCGGTATAGAAATCGGTATTAAACGGTTAGAAGCACGCCCAACGGCGAATCAATGCATTGACTGTAAAACACTCGATGAAATTAAAGAACGACAAAATTCTGGCAGTTAATGCCCTATGCTCCTAGCTCAAAATATCTTTTTTTGAGTTAGGCTGTATTGACAGATAAAGTACTTCCTGAGAAGAATGATACGATTATTTACGACTCAGTATTAGACGCATTCATCAGTTCATCTATTAATCTAATATTTTTATTTAATGCCCCTTTATGCTGCATTAAAAATTCATTTGCAGCATTCATTAAAGCATTTCGCTTAGATACAGACTTAAACAAGCTTAAAATTTCCTCCGTTAATTGCAATACATTATCAATTTGAATTAAGCCTTGGACCTTTAATAATTGCTGCGTAATAAACGTAAAATTATGCGTATGCTTGCCCATAACCACTGGAACATTGGCTCGAATGGCTTCAAGCACATTATGCCCACCATGCGCCACCAAACTGCCACCAACAAATGCCATATCACATAAATGATAAAATAACTGAAGCTCACCTAACGTATCTAAAATAAAGACGTCTTCATCCATGGCTAAAGCCTGCTGAGAGGTTCGCCTTACCATTTTAAACTCATAAGCATTGACTAACTTCTCTATCTCTAAAATACGCTCAGGATGACGCGGTGCAATGATTAAAACTAAATTTGTTTTGACTCGCTTAAGCTGTTTAAAACATTTCAATAATTGTATTTCTTCACCTGGGTGAGTACTTGCAGCAATCAAGACGTCTCTATTACCAAACAACCCTTGGCGTAATGTTGCTAATTCATGAGTATCAAACGTTGTTTGTTCTGAATCAAATTTAAGATTACCACCAATAATTAATTTCTCTGGCGACAAACCTAACGCCAAAAAGCGCTCACCATCGGCTTCAGATTGAGCGATTACTCGATGCAGGCTTTGTAAAACATGACTGATCACAGTTGAAATGTAAGCATAACCTCGCATAGATCGCTCGCTTAAACGCGCATTGGTTATGACAATAGGCAAAGAATGGCTGGCACATATCGTTAGTAAATTAGGCCATAATTCAGTTTCGATGATGACCAGTAATTTAGGCTTAAACCGCCTTAGAAATCGACCAATGGCATCTGGCCATTCAAAGGGCAAATACACATGGGTAACCTCTTGTGAAAATAGCCTTTGTACGCGTGCAGAGCCTGTTGGTGTTGTCGTCGTCACCAATACTCGTTTAGCTTGCCCACACCAGTGTCGAATTAATCCCTGAGCCACCTCAACTTCGCCAAACGACACCGCATGAATCCAAACGTCATGCTCCTCCTTGCCTATTAACGCACCATAAAAACCAAAACGTTCCTTAATACGTTGTCCATACGCTTTATTCTTACGACTTTTCCATTTTAAACGAACAAGAAATACAGGGGCTAGCACATAAATAAGTAAGCTGTAAGCATAAAAAAATAATTTCATAAAATAAAAAAAACCATGTTCTAAACATATACACATCATAATGAAAATTTAGAACACTTCATTTACAACGTATATAGTCATCCAGTAAGGACTTTGCTATATTAAGTTATGATCATACCATTTATTCATACATGAAAGACTTTACCTTTTTATTCACCCCTTGGTGGGGAAAAGTAATAGGACTTATTCTTGGCTATCTTACGGCTGGATCTGCTGGCGCCGTATTTGGCATTATTATTGGCAATATCTTTGACATTGGCCTCAATAATATTTTACAAACACCACAATGGCACCATTATCGACGCGCCTCCCCCAATATTAAAGCCTACTTTTTACCTATGCTGTTTCAAGTTATGGGACACATTGCCAAAGTAGATGGTCAAATTAACGCCTCAGACATTAAAATAGCTCGGAAAATTATGCGAGAGCTTCGGTTATTTAAAGCCGACAAACAACAAGCAATGAAATATTACAATCAAGGAAAGTCTGAACACTTTCCGTTTGAAAATAACTTACGAAAAGTAAAGCAGCTTTGCTACTATAATCCGAATCTATTGGCTCTATTTTCAGAAACTCAATACAGAGTAGCCTGCATCACCCCAATTTCTAACGGAAAAAAAGATAAAATCAACGTTGTTTATAATTTATTAGGCTATCACGATATTTTCCCAGAACGTGCCAGCCAAAAAGCCTATGCAAAAGCAAATCACGCCACAGATAAGTCTTACCAAACTCAACATAAATCATATAAAAAAACTCGTCAGCGCTATCAAAAAAAGCAAACAGATTATGAAATATTGGGCATTCAAAATGGCGAAAGAGCAGACGTTGTAAAAAAAGCATATCGAAAACTTATCAGTAAAATTCATCCTGATAAGCTTATTGCTCGTAATGCCTCCGACGAAGAAATTGACAACGCAACAGAACAATCACAGAACCTTCGCGCAGCCTATGAGCGCATTAAAAAATCCCGAGGTTTTTAAGGCCTAAATATCACTCACTATTTTCGATTGTCAACACGCCCTAAACTAAGAACCTTTAACATAACCAATACCATGTAAAATGGTTAACTGGCATTCATTTTCCACCATTCAGCAATGATTTCAAAATCTATGGCTATGGACATTTATAACGCTGCTTTAATAATTCAATGAATAATAAATTTAAATTTTCCTTTTAAGACAAATGGTTGCAGTTATCATTGAGCAAAGAGAAATTATTTATATGTGTTTTTTGTGAGGTAGTAATGTCTAGACTTTACGAAGGAGCAACAAACAAATAGTGGTAATTTATCGCAGCTCAAAACATGCATTTCCAAGTTGTTTTGGGTATATACCCAATGGATATATACTGCGCGCGGCCATGAATTGCGGTTTTGCTCGTGTTCTTTTGTGCATCATAAGCCTTTTAAATCTTAAACATACAATAACTATGACCTGAAATTTAAAAGGCTTATGGCACAAAAAATAAGCGTGTTCAAAAACCGCAATTTATGAACGCGCGCAGTATAGTACCATTTCAACTGTACTAATAATCTCATTTAGACTTTATTTCGGCCACCAAATGTTTGCACTGAGGATACTTAGAACATCCATAAAAATTACCGAATTTGCCTTTTCGTTCAACTAAGAAACCCACATCACATTGGTCACATTTAATGTTTGTGCTTTTTCCTTCTGCCTTAGCGCGCCCTGGTTTACCATTAAAGTCCGGTAAAATACCCGTGCAATCTGGGTACCTCGTACAGCCCCAAAAATATCGATTTTTCGCCTTCATTTTCCGACGTGCCATTGGTTTTGCGCAGATAGCACAGGCGTGCTTAGCTGGCTTGATATCTATTGTCTCTTGGGTAGATTTTATTGATGACGTATCTAAAGAACTTAACGATTCAAGCATGGTTGATAAATTTTGTTTTTGATCTGCTAAAAAAGTATCCAGCAGGCGCGCACCACACGCAATCTCTTCAAGCGCTTGCTCCCAAAGTGCCGTTGTTGCAGGATCTTTGACAAGCAGTGGTAGTAGATCAACCAAAGAACGGCCTTTTTCCGTCGATATCAAATTTTTTTGGTTACGCGTAATATAATCACGCTTAATTAAAAGCTCAATAATGGATGCGCGCGTTGCCTGCGTACCAATGCCAGACGTTTCTTTTAAGATTTTTTTAAGTTTAGGATCTTCAACGTATTTACCAACCGACTCCATTGCCCCAATTAATGTACCTTCGGTAAAATGATTCGGTGGTTTAGTTTGTTTAGCAACCACTTTTGCATTTACTTCCCGTACAAATTGCCCTTCCTGCCAATCCGGCAGATCTTGATTTGTTTCATCCTTGCCTTTAGGCGTCTCGCCCCACTTATCTTTTGATAATACTTTTTTCCAACCTCGTACCATAGGAATGTTGCCTGTCGCAATAAATGTTTGTTTTGCGCAGATCACGGTTAATTTGGAGTGCTTATAAACATAATCGCCAAGAAATTGAGCTACGTAAACCGTTCGAATCAAAAGATAAATTTTAAGACAATCTTGGGGCATACTGGATAAATTCAATTTTTTTCTGGTGGGGATTATCCCATGGTGAGCCCCCACTTTTTTATCATTCCAAGCCGGTGATAAATAGTTAAAATCACATGATTTTACGAATGGAATTAACGATGGGTCACTCGCCATTAAAGCAGCTAAGACATCTTGTGCTTCATTAAATTGAGAGCGAGGTAAATAGCCACTATCGGTTCTAGGGTAAGTGGTTGCTTTGTATTTTTCATACAACTCTTGTGCAATGCTTAGCGTTTTTTTTGCGGTAAAACCATATAAAGCGGATGCTTTTTTCTGCAGGCTAGATAAAGTAAAAGGTAATGGTGGTGATTGTTTTTTTTGTTTGCAAACGTTTGATTGAACCTGCGCACTTTGTTGATGTACTGACTGTGCAACCTCAATAATTGCTGCTTGATTTAAACAAATGCCTTGTTCCAATGCCGTTAATGCAGTTGATACAACCCACTTTAACCACAAACCCTTATTTGTTTCATCCATAAACTGCGCGTAAAGCTCATAATAAGTCTGGCTTTTAAACGTATCGATTAAACGATCGCGCGTCACAATTAATTGCAACGTAGGCGTTTGTACGCGTCCCACCGACAATACCCCTTCGCCATATTTACCAAACAAAGCACTCGTAGCCATTGTCATATTCATGCCTACTGTCCAGTCTGCACGTTGTCGTCCTAAGCCAGCATGATATAAATTAAGGGTGTCACTGCCCGGTTTTATTCGCATTAGTGCATGCTTAATACTTCTCTCATCCAAAGCAGACAACCACAAACGTTCAATCAAACCTTTATAATTACAATAATCCATCACCTCACGTGCAATCAGCTCACCTTCCCTATCGGCATCGGTTGCAATAATAATATGCTTAGATTGTTTGATTAAGCGCTTTACAACGGTAAGTTGTTTTTTGACGCGAGCGACTGGCACCATGTGCCATTTTTCAGGAATAACAGGTAATTTTTCAATGCGCCAAGGTTTAAGTGAATCGTTATAATGATCAGGCTTTGCTGTTTCAAGTAAATGCCCCAAGCACCAAGTAACCGTGACATCAGCGCTGTCAATAAAGCCTTCTTGCTTTTGACTGGCGCCAAGCACGCGCGCAATGTCTCTTGCTTGGCTTGGTTTTTCACAAATATATAATTTCTTAGCCATGCATCAACCCTTAAATAATAATAGGGACAAAAGTTATCATATGCGATACAAGGCGTAAACAGAGAGAGGAAAGATAGAAATTACAAACGGAAACTAAAGAACGTGTACATTCTAAAGCTTCCGCGGGCCATAAAAGAAAAAATTTAAGTGGTGGCAGGATTCGCTTGATGTTGGTTTTCACCCGGAATAAATTGATCTAAAACACTAATATCAACCATGCTATCGTTCGCTTTAGATGACACGGTTTCTTCTGTTGCCTTCTCTTGATTCGCTAACGCAAACTGCATTGCACGTTCAGTCCAAAGTTGGTTATCAAAACTCATTTATAAAACTCCTCATTCATGCCAATACGTACAAATTACCACCTACACATTAAGAGAACCTTAAGCATTATTCACAAAAACGTCTACACTGTAGAAACGCACTCATTAATGGAGCCTTGCTGATGTCTAAGTTAATCTACTATCAATTAATAGCCATTTGCTGTTTAAGCTTAAATGCTTGTTCATCAGTCAACCAAAATTCGCATATCAATGCTCAACAATTAGAGCCTCATCAAGCTCATTATAAAACATTAACGCACTTAAACTGGCCAGAACTGACAATGGATCGCGCGCTACTAGCCACGCAGCATTCACCCATTATTTCAAACATTCGTAGCCGCCTCATTGCACTAAATGATCTCAGCTACTATAAAATAACACAAGCTAACTATTACGATAACACGCTAAAAACCGGCGTCAAACGTTTTCAACTACGCCATGGTTTAAAAGCAGATGGTGTAATTGGCAAAACAACTTTAAAACAACTTAATATTTCGCCTAACCTTCGATTACAACAATTAAATCAAGCACTGTCTGATTGGCAAGCCCTACCAGACATGAATGGCAACAAAGAATACATGCATGTTAATCTTGCAAGCTATCAGCTTAGCATCTATCAAGGCTTACAAATAAATCTAAAAATGAACGTTGTTGTTGGCAGTCCAAGCTGGCCAACGCCCACGCTAAACTCTGAAATAAAGACAATCGTAGTCAATCCTACATGGAATGTGCCTAAAAGCATTACTGAAAGAGAGTTAATCCATAAAATCGTTGATAATGCAGACTATTTGCAAGAAGAGAACATTACCGTGGTGGATGGCTGGCACAAAGACGCCAAACAAATTGACCCAGCCAGTATTGATTGGGCTAGCTATATAGGCAATGCCGAGCTGCCCTATCGATTGGTGCAAGGCGCTGGTGATTTAAATGCGCTTGGCAAAATAAAATTTACTTTCCCAAATACAGAACATGTGTATTTGCACGATACACCCAATAAAGCGGCATTCACCTTAACCAAACGCAACGTGAGTCATGGCTGCATTCGATTGGAACAACCTATCGCATTATTAAATTATTTGTTTAAACATGAGCGATTAAATAAGCCAGAAGCCATCACAGAACAACTGGCCCTTGGCGAAAAGACACGGCATTACGCACTTAAGCAAGCCTTGCCCATTTATATCTCCCATATTAGTGCGTGGGTAGATGAGCAAGGTTTGCTAAACTTTCGAAATTAAAAAGTAGGCTTGAAAGATGTCCCCGGATCTTTTTTAAACATGTCATCATGAGCATCGTCAAAGGTTGAACTGGCAAGCCCAAAAAGTAAATCTCTTGAAGAAGATAAACGTAGCCCAGACATTGTCTGTTCTTTTTTAACCTCTTTACTGCCTGAGCTCAAATAGAGTGTGCTACCAACGTCTTTTAATACAAGAGAAGGACTTGCTAAAGATGCTTCAGGCATATCACGTTGCCGCGCATGAAATCCATTTAAAGCCATCGCATGATTTTGAAAACCGTTTAAAATACCTGGTCGAACGTATGATAAGTTACCATGACTCGTCATTGTCTGTAAGACGTTATTAAACGCTAACAGCTCTGTAGAAAAGCCCTCATGTACTGCTAACGCTAAACTTTCTGATGCGTCCGGGCTGAGTTCTAACACCAAGTCAGCAAGCATTCTTAACACATCGTCGTCTAACCTCAAAAACTCTTGTAAAGCAGAATAATTATGACGTTCAAAATTAAGAATGTGTTGACGCATTGTTATGGCTTCATTCAATCGAGATAAAAAGGTGCTATCAACAGGCCTTGGATTGATTTGTTTTACACGCGCCTTTAACGTTGCTAACTCATCTACCGAAGAGGATTTAACAATAGATATAACATAAGCGATTTTTTGACCAGGAGGATTATTATCTAAATCCAGTAAAAAAAGCGTTAGTTCTACGTCTTTCAATCTCATTAATCTTTCACGAGTGGTATTATTATCTTTTGACTGATTAATCGGGAACATATACCCAAACTCCTTGGAAAGGCAGATTTTAGCTTACCATATTATCTCCCCACTGAAGGGTTAAAACATTACCAGTGATGATGTTTCTTTAAGAACGCCTTTTCACAAGTGAAGTGCAACACCTAGCTATATAATTGTTTTAATGTA
>CAWVYD010000072.1:0-9097 GCA_963934185.1 uncultured Legionellaceae bacterium
GTATTCATATACATTATAAGTAAACGTCTATTTTACAGATACATTTGGCTCTACTGATACTCTCAACAGAGCCAAGTCATTGCCTTTGTGCGTCATAATCGCTTCAATGACAAGAGGGCTTGCATATCATTAATACGATATTATAACAGGCTAAGGAGTAGGGCTTTTTCTTGTTTATTCATATGCTCAAGGGCCTTTTTAGCTGGCTTATAATTGGGGTATGTATTGACTGCTTCTTTTAAAATGGCATGAGATTTATATAACTTTCCTTTTTCTAATTCATTGATGGCAGCTAAATACATTTCTTCAGCCGAGTGGTATTTTCCTATGGATTTAATTTTACTTGAACGCTCATCAATTGATTGATTAATTTTAATGTTTAGCTTTGGTAATTCAGCGATCTCTGTTCCTTCTTTTTTAGCTTTTTTCTTTAATTTAGCCACTTCTTTTCTATGAGCTGACTTTGTCTTATTAATTGATTGAATATTACTTAATATGATTTTAGCAGGCTCAAAGTTATTTTTAGCAAGATTATTGAATAGCTTCATGGCTTTTTTTTCTGATTTATCGGTACCAAGGCCAAAATATAGAATGTTTGCGAGTTGGAATTTTGAAAACTTATCATGTTTTGAGGCTGATTTTAAATAGAGTTTATATGCGGCTGTTGGCTTAGCTGATGCAATGACTTCATTTTGGTGTAATCGGGCTAATGATTTAGCTGCATCAATGTAGCCTAGAGCAAGTGCTTTTTGATAATGTTCTTTCGCTTTCTCCGGATTAATTGCTGTGCCTAATCCTACTTCATTAAGCCGTGCTAATTGAAAGTGTGCTTGTGGATAATTGTCGTTAGCAGCTTCATTAAACCAATGCATCGATTGTTTCAGTGAATTATTACTGCCTTTATTTTCAAAATAATAGTGTGCTAAATTGAGCTTTGCAGCGAGCAAACCGCTGTTTGCAGCACTAATATAAAGTCTTTCAGCCTTTTCATTATCCACATTGATGCCTTTGCCGTAATCAAGCATAAGAGCAAGATTATAGTTAGCAATTTTATTTTGCTTGTTACTTGCTTTTGCGTACCAAAACTTTGCTTTTGTATAATTGTTTTTGGTGTCTTCATACACGAAACCTAAGCCAATCATTGCTGGTGTGAAATTATTTTCTGCAGATTTTTTATACCAATGCAAGGCTGTATTGGGTTTGGCTGAACCTAGAAGGCCCAATTGATTAATAAAACCTAGCTGATATTGAGCCATGGCATTATTTTTTGATGCTGCTCGCAAATAATATTTGGTTGCTTTGTCGGTATTTTTTTTGAAATAAAGTCCATGTTGATGCATGAAAGCAAGTTTTAATTCGGCTTGTTCATTGCCTTTATTAGCCAATTCTTGATAAATTTTAGCTGCATTTTCAATTAAGCCATCTTGCCCTAACTGTTTATCGGCTAAAAATAATTTTGCTTTTAATAAACCAGCATTGGCTGCTTTAACGATATGAACATTTGGATCTTTATTTTGATTTTTTGCAATGACACCAAGATTATAATTGGCAAATGCTAGGTTGTTATTAGCAGCTTGAGTCAATAAACGTTCTGCTTTTAAAGGGTTTTTATTGACAAATTCACCAAGGTAATAGTAACTGCCCAGTGAAAATTGAGCGGCAGATGAGTTGTTTTTTGCTGCAACTTTATACCATTTAATGGCGTCATTATAATTAATACTGGTTCCCATGCCTCGCTCATTCATTAAAGCAAGTAGTAAGGCGACTTTAGTATTGCCTCGGTTGGCTTCGTTGCTCAACACGTTAAATGCCCATGTTTGTTTTTCACTGGCAATGCCTTCTTTGATGTAGTAAAACGCAAGTGGTAGCTGAGCTTGTTTTATACCGCCTTGATAAGCTTGTTCGTACAGTTGTGTGATTTTTTTATGTTGTTCATTTTTATGAAAATTCGATGAGTATTGGCTGAGTGGTTGTTTTGCTTCTTGTTCAGCCAATTGAAATTTTGCTTTTGCACTGCCAGCACCACTGGCTAAGTGATACATTAAATTTGATTGTTTATTATCTTTATTAATGAACTGCTCATTATTATCCGATTGGAAACCATGTTGGTATAAGATCCCAAGCGCATACTGAGCATTAACATTGCCTTTAAAGGCAGTACGGTTAAGCCAATAGCTTGCTTTAGGAAGATTTTGTTTTATTCCTTGTCCTTTTAAAAAAGCCAAACCAAGGTTGTATTCAGCGGGTAGATAATTTTGTTTTGCGGATGAAAAATACCATTGTGCGGCAGCATTTAAGTTTTTATCTACGCCCACACCAAACTCATGGTATTGGCCTAAATGAAACTGAGCTTCACGGTTACCTAATAACGCTCGTGAATAAGTATCTTTTACCTCAGAAGCACTTGGCGTTGTATTTTTTAATTGATAAATGGGTAATTTATTAAAGGAAGTATTTTGTCCTAACTTAATGGTATCTGCCAGTAAATGGGCATCAATTTTCTTTGGATTTAAAAAAGTTAATTCTGCTTTAAATAATTGATCTTTGGTAAGGGCTATCATTTTAGGACTTTGGTTCATTACACCGCTTTGAATTTTTGTTTTATCTTGCCACCGAGTTAATGCACTGTTATGGCTGTATGCCTTTGATGTGGGTTTATCTTGTTTGGTATTGCTTATCCAATTTATTAATTGAGATTTTTTGTTGGCGTAAGTATTTGCTTTGCTTTTAGATAACCACTCATTGGCTAATTGATTATTGATTGAAGTACCAATGCCTTTTTGGAACATGTGGGATAATTGAACTTGAGCAGGAACATAGCCTTTTTGTGCGGCGCTACTGATTTCATTAAAGGCCTTTTTATCGTTTAATGCATTCAGATCACTTGATTGATGAAGTATGCCTAATTCATAAGTTGCGGCGGTATGGCCTTGTTGTGATGCCATTGTTAACCATTTTATTGCTGAAAACTTTACGTCACGGCTATTAAAAGATAAGTAATATTTGCCTACGTAGTAATTTGCCTCAGGGCTTTTTGTTTGTTTCAATTTATCCAGCCAATACTGACGCTTATCATATGAATTTTGATAAGCCAATGCTAACTCGTAATACGCGGGTAAGTAATTTTGTTTTGCAGATTTTTTAAACCAAGCAAAGCCTAATTTTTTGCTTCGATAGGAGCGCTTTTTTATGAATTGTTTTGCTAGATAATACTGGGCAATCATGGAACCATTTTTTGCTGAACGAATAATGTATTTACTTTCTTTCATCGAATTTTTTTTAATACCAAAACCTTGATGATATGCGCTGGCAACGAATAATTGCGCGGCCAAATCGCCTTTATTAGCTGCTTTTTGGAACCAATAAAAGGCCCTTTTTGAGTTTTTTGCAACGTCCAACGAATAAGTAGCAAGAAAAAGTTGTGCGTCTAAATACCCTCTTTCGGCAGACTGTTTAATAAGGGCTATGGCAGCAGGAATGTCTTTTTTCACTGCGTAACCATGCAGTGTCATTAGACCATAATAATAAAGAGCATCTTTATTTTTTGCAGCGACGAGTTTTTGCAAGCCTTTTTTTGCTTCATCGTAATTCCCTTGGCGATAATTTTGAAGCGCTGTGTTTGCAAAAACATTATGGCTTAAGGCAACGGTTAAACCTAATGCGATGACTAATTTTCTCATGATATTCCCTCTTTAATCTTTATTCGTTGGTTAGCAATACGCCGAGTCTATTAACGCGTCTTAATGCGCCGCCTCGTGTGTTGCTACGAGACATCCAATAATTACCACGATTATTAAGACCGTATTTGACGTGGGTATATTCACAAACGTCTAAGCGTTCTTGGCAATCAACTAATTGGCCGTGATCATAATCTGAATTTTCTATAGAACAAGCAAACCGAACCAAATCTTCATCGCTCGAATATACGCCCCAACTATAGGCTCTAATTTTATTATTAATATTAAGCCCCATGTGCGCATTAGCTGATTTAAGCTGATATAAATTAATGGTGCTACCACTATTATTGTATACAAAATAAACAGAGTCATTGTTGCCAGCTTTGGATGGGAGCAGAGTTAGTGCTTTATGATGAAAAGAGTAGCCCTCATTATGACATCCTCTGGGTAGGACTGAAGGGTTACTTGTCGCTGCCGTAGCATGACTAAAAATAGCAATGCTTAGCACTACCCCTAGTACTAAAGCGCATTTTTGATTATTTAAAAAGGGATTGCTTAATGTTTTTGTTATCATGTCGTACTCGCTTTTTTAATTATATTGTAATAATTTACGAACAATTACTTTAGTACCACGGTGGTTATTACCTTTGTGTGACAGTACTACAAACATTTGATTTAACCATTTAGCATCACGGGTAAACATACGAATGCAACCGTGGCTTGCTCGTTTACCGGGAATGTCATGCGAACCGTGCATGGCAAAGCCTTTGTAGAAAAACATGCAATAGGGCATACGTGCACCATCATATGTTTTAGAACGACATTCAGAACCTTGTTTATTAAAAAAGCGGAACTGACCGGTTTGTGTTGTGCATTGCTTACCAATATCAGGGCAATAATCTTTACCAGAAGAGATTGGTCCCCAACGAACTTGTATCCCATCTTTATCATAGGCAGCCCACGCCAATTTTTCCTGATCTACGATGATTTTTTTTTCACCAATGCCAGCAAGTGTTAAAGGAAAGGGCGAAACGTCCAAAAGAGTGAGGTTTTCTAAATTATTAGGAATGGCAATTAGCTTTCCCTTCCAAAGACTATTATAGGTTCGATTAACCTTTTGCACGATATCTCGTTGTACTGGATCAGGGAATGCGCGGTTCCAACCACTTACGTTTGCTTTAACGCAATAAAAATCAGGGTGTTGACATAAGCCATTACCAAAATATTTTTGTAGGGTTTGTGCTGCCATGCTTTGGTTACATAAAAGTAATAACGTAAAACTTAATAATAAGCGTTTCATTTTTTGTCCTCATTAATGATGAATTTCTGCTTTAGTTATCGTCATGGCTCATTAAAAGTTTAGAAATAAATATTCCCAAACTGACTTTTCAAGAAGTTTAGCTATAGCATTACGGGGATTGGGCCTATATTACCTTGCTGTGTTAGAGGCGGGCTAAAAGGACCTATAGATGGCGCAGGCTTAACGGGTCTTATTAAGCCTTGTTGTGCATAATAAGCCTTTTGAGGTTTTTTTTGGTATACGACATTCAACCATAAAACCAGAAGTTCCCGTTAGCTTCCTAGCCCGCTATCAGACTTTCGAGGTGTTGAGCAATGAAATCAGGAGAAGAGTTTCCCGTAATTACTAAATTTTTGGGCCGAGATAATGCGCTGTTATGATTTAAATTTAACTGTTTATATTGGGTTAATGTAATAATAGGAGTCATCAAGTTGAAAACATGGCTGGACTGACTGCGTTTGTTTTGCCTTAACTTAAGCGTGCATCTTGTTAAACCATGCTTCAAACTTTATTTTCATATCAAGCTATATAAATACAAACTCACCGCTAAAAACTTAATTTAAGCGAGACAAATCAGCTCCTTCAAGCTCATTTTCCACGGGATATAACACCAGTAAAGCAAAGATTAAATTGAAAATCATTTAAAAAAACCGTTTCCATGCTATTTTTTGGTTGTAAAATGCACCTTAAGCTTCTCTTAATGTTTAAGGGTTAGACTTAGCCTTCTTATATTACTTAATAAGGCATTATTATGATCAAAGATTTTACAGAAAGTTACTGCGCAAATAAAAATTTACATGCTTTTCGATATGGTTATGCTACGAGCATTGAAAGAGAGGCACCAATGGTAAAATTAGCGTGTGTTTTAGCGACGGCAGTAACGGCTGCGTTTATTGGGCTCGTTTCAGGCGGTCTTTTAGTGGGGATGGCTGCTGCTATTGTAGGAGCGGTTGCAATGCACAGTTGTTTTGTCGACTTTGCTGCTTTATTTGTGCCAAACCCAGAAGTAAAAAACCCAAACCTTTCTCTTGCTAGCCGAGTTGCGCACAATATATCGCCCGCGCTTTCAAAAAGAGCAGCCCGAAAATTAGGAAAGGAAGCAGGGAGTGAGTATGTGAAAACGGAATGTTCTGACTTTAGATTCGCTGCCCCATCACTTTAGTAACTCTGTTAATCTCTTTTTATTTTTGTGGGTGTTAGTGTGGAAATGGCATTAAATCAATTTGGCATTATGTTCGAAGACCGTTTCCCAAATAACTTTATTCCTTAAACAACTAAAACCTAACATTTTTAAATTAGAAATTTATTCTAAGGAATTATGTTGAGTAAAAATATATCAGCGTTCAAACACGCCCTAACATCTTAAGTGTGTTAAATTATTGCCCATGCTAACGTTGATTATTAGCAGCGGTTTTAGAGACTATTTATACACTTAATATGACAGTCCCGGAAACAAAGCCGCTGCGCTTATGTTACTAATTCTGGCATTAGCTGGCGTTTGATTTTTTGGGCATTAGCGATGTTTACAGCAAAGGCAAAGATAGCATCGTTTTCAAGTGTTAAGTGAAAAGCTACTTTAAAAAAGAAATTTTTTCCTGGTATGCTTGTTTTCATTTCTACTTTTTTAAGCATGTTTAAATCGTAAAACAATTCCTTGCCGACGATTGGCGCAAAGTAGATGGTGTCCTTGCTTAATGCAATGGCCGAGGGTGCTTGTATTTTCCCAAAAGAGACTAAGCCATCAAAAGGTTCTAGGCCCTTGTCTTTTAGCGATTTTTTTCTTTGAAAAACGCGTTTATTAACGTAACTGTAAACAATGGCAAAGAGTAATCCCCAGGCATTAATTGATAATAGCCAATAAGCAATTTTTCCAATTAAAGGATAGGCAAAATAGGTGAGAAGCAAACCGCTTAATCCTGGGATCCAAAAAGCAAAAGTGATCCATGCATTTTGCCATGGCCATGTATTGGCTAATCGTGTGTTTTCAATCATTTCGTTAACTCACCAGTAGTTGATTCATATGAAAATGTTTATACATTAGTTTAAATTGTGTTCGGTGTGTTTTAAGAATTCTTTTCATGGTTTTCAAGCGTTCTTGCGTAATCATAGGAAAGGAAGCTTGGTTGGCAAGCCATTCTTTTCTAAGTCGATTATAGACGAGAACCGTTTCTCTTAACTCTTCAATCTTTTGATTAAGCTCAAGACTTTTTTGATTAACTCTTAAAATGAGTAATTTTTGAAAATCACCACGAATGGCGTATTTCTTATCAATCATGCTTAGTAATTTATCGGTACGTTGATTCAACATAGCTTTGTAAAATTTATAACTATCAACGCGTTTTAAATGTGTGACTAATCCTACTTTATTTAAGGCCCAGATCAACCATTTTGTCGGATCAAAGTTAAACCAAAGAGGGCCATTACGATAATCATAAGAAAATTCATGATGATAATTATGATTACCTTCGCCAAACGTGAAAAGTGAAACAATCCAATTATTAACAGCGCTAGAAGTGCTTGAAAAGGGCTGGGATCCAATATAGTGTGCAAAGGAATTAATGGCAAAGGTACAGTGATGCAAACAAAAAAGCCGTAATAAGAAAACAAAAACAGTGGCGCCAAAGTAGTCATTGCATAGATAGCCAGCACTTAAAATGCTCAGTAAGTTTGCTGCTATGGTTAAGGGTAAATAAAATTTATGTTGCCAAACAACGCGCGGGTTGCGCGTTAGATCTTGTACAATTTTAGGTTGGTACTCAATCTCATCAGTCATAACCCAACCAATATGCGCCCAAAAAAATCCTTTTTGAAAATTGTAAGGATCTCGTTCTTGATCGACATAGCGATGATGTAAACGATGATCATGGCTCCACATAAGCGCAGAATTTACCGTTCCTAGTGTGCCTGCAACCAGAAAGCAGGATTCAACAAACGCATTTGTATTAAAGCATTGGTGAGAAAAATAGCGATGGTAACCTGCTGTTACCCCTAAGCCACTGATAACAAATGTAATAAAGGTAAGTATAAGTAAAAGCGCACTGGGTTGATAAAACCATAGATACACAGGCAGAAAAATAAATAATGCGCTTGTGTATAAGCTAAAGAAAGTAATGTTAAACCAGTTTAATTTATGTTGAGTCATTAGTCAGTTTTCGCTGTTCAATTAATCAGTTATAGGCATTATGACAAGGTTTGCAGCAGATAGCCATAAATGTTGTAAATGAAGTTACTATTATTAAATAGGAGGTTATTGTGTGTAAAGGATTGATGATAAAAAGATGATTTTAATTGTGTTATTAACGTCAAATAAATTCATTTTGAATAATAGTCTGCGTTATATACTCCTTGGCAATAATAGTATGGAAATAAGAAAATCATACAAATGATGTATGCTATGTAAAAAATAACGTAACTACCCAGGTATCCGCTTGAATGATAGGGCATGTCAGCATAGGGAGTTCCGTTAAATGTGTGTCCTGATGCTATAGGTAACTGCTTTTTCGGTGCGGTCGCCCTAAAAAGCAGTTACCACCGCGCCACCCACATTGATAGTCTGAGTATTAGCCAAGAATCATGAACGTTGACTCAACGGCACGTTTTAATCGGGTGAAAAAGTCTCACCCCGCCTTTTTTCTGCACTTCAATCATCCTTAATGCTTGTTCAGACTAAGCAACCATTTGTCTATAAGTTCAGCCCCACCCTAAGTGAGCTCTTATTAAATAGTGGTCTCTTTTAAATACCTTCCATCTCGGGTCCAATCTTCGTCCATTTCAATTAACAACGCTGACACAAGCCTTAAATAAGACGCTTCATTAGGGAATATTCCTACAACTTTAGTACGTCGTTTGATTTCTTTATTAACTCGTTCAGCAAGGTTGCTGGTTCTTAATTTTATCCAATGCGCCTCAGGAAACTCAAAAAGAGTTAACCCTTCCTTAATACTTGCTTATTGATCAATTCCATGCACAATAAGCACGGCATTATCGTTTGTAATTTTAATTTGTCTTTTTCCTGCGAGTGGTTCATAGGCTAACAATATATTATTGGTGCCGTTGCGTTCATATTAAGGTAGCAAAGCTTTTGAAAGTACATGCGAATTCAATCTGGACTATTTTTAAT
>CAWVYD010000073.1:0-8989 GCA_963934185.1 uncultured Legionellaceae bacterium
ATTGGCAGTTTACAACCGATGATGCGCGAATAAAGCTCAAAAGGCTTTATCCGGTTATTACGTCCATTGGCCAGAATTAATGGAATGGCGTACTAGTGTTTTTTTGTATAATGATTTTAATATGATTGAAGCATAGATTTCTCAACGTAATCCAATTACTTTAAAAATTACGCTATTCATCCTCTGTACCTCCACCAACTTTTATTTTGCCTTTAATCTTATTTATGGCCTCATGTGTTTATTTTATGACTTGACCAAATGAAAGGGTTAAACGTCCAATACCAGATATATCCACTCACTGTCTCCCTTTGATTAAAAATGACCTTAACTAAAATTCATCGACGGTTAGACAGAAAAATTTAGCAATCTAAGTTAAAATTAATTCATAAACTCGCATATTCAAAACACATCGGTATAATTAACTTACTTTTTAAAATAATTGTTGTATTAATAAGTATGATTAAAACATTAGAAAAATCATTAGAAGACCTTGAACAAATTGTAGAGCAACTCGAAAAGGGTGAAAAACCATTAAGTGATTCTTTAGCTCTATTTGAAAAAGGCATTCAATTAACCCAAAAATGCCAACAGTCACTGACCCAAGCCGAGCAAAAAATTCAAACCATAACCCAGTCATCAAAGCCAAATAGTTCGGATATTAACAAATGATAAATTTCACTTTAATGTCTCTTCAAAATCATTTCAACAACAAACTTGAAGCGTATTTAACCACGTTAAGTTCTCCTAGCAATAACATTATTGAGGCCATGTGCTACAGTTCACTGTCCAAAAGTAAACGATTACGTCCTTTATTGGTTTACGCGACTGGTTTACATCTTAATATAGAGCTTGCAGCTTTAGACTCCATTGCTATTGCAATTGAACTTATGCATACCTACTCACTCATTCATGACGACTTACCCGCAATGGATGACGACGATATAAGACGCGGAAAGCCTAGCAATCATATTAAATTTGGCGAAGCTACTGCTATATTAGCTGGCGATGCACTGCAAAATTTAGCCATCGAAGCCATATTAGAAGAGCCACTTACCTGTGACACAAAGAAAAACAAAATGGCCATTTATCTTTTAAGATCCTCTGGATACCAAGGAATGATTGCCGGTCAATGTCTTGATATGGAACTATTAGACAGTCCATCACTGACCTTCTCCACACTGCAAGAAATTCATCTGTTAAAAACTGCCTGCCTGCTAAACGCTTGTATTAAATTACCCTTGTTGCTATCTGACAATGTGGATATGATCACAAAAAAGCGACTCGATCAACTTGGCAGCAATTTAGGCCTGGCTTTTCAAATCCAAGATGACTACCTAGATAGGTATGGAGACAGCCAAACATTAGGTAAACAACAAGGCTCAGACTTAGCATCAAATAAAAAAACTTTTGCTGATTTTTATCCCCAAGCTGAGCATGCCGCTTTAATTACACAATATTATCAACAAGTCGAGGATGCATTAGAAGGTAACAATTCAAGTGTTTTTAAAGAATTATTAGAAAAACTTAAAGTTAGACAATGGTAAAACACTTAAATTCCTCCAAAATATTAGGGCGTGATGATAATTCGTTTTTGGAGTGAAGTAATCGGCTGGTTTTAGTGATATCAGTTTAAAAAATTATTTAACAGCGCAAGAATGGGTGAGAGTATCGAACGCCTAAGTTAAGTACATCTTAACTTAGTGGCCGGATCCCTTTAAGTGTTTTAAGTTATTTTTTAAACAGATAGGACAAAGTCCAGTAAGCACAAGTGCGTCAAAATGAATTATCAACACGCCCTAGTTTGGGTATAAAAAATAATGTAACGACTTTCTTATTAAAATGGAGCTAAATAAATACAATGGACATTGAAATTTATGCTATTTGTTGCAGTCTCGATTTAAAAAAAACAGCCTGCTTCTCATCGAATTCAGCCCCTTATCTAAGTGACCAAGAGGGTAAAAACTTGATAAATAAAGCCATTACTGATACCAGTGACATTAATTTATGTACTCACAACGCCATTGATTTACCAAGTGTATACAAAGGTAATAGCATTTCCCTTTCAGCTCAAAATACATTCCATTTATTTAGTTACCATGACCTACGAGACACTGCAAATATCAGGGGATGTTATGTCATTATTGGCTCTGAAAATATTCAAACACTTCAGCCCATGGAAAAGTACCTACTTAGCCAAAATATATTAATGAAAGATAGAAATTTATCTGACATCATTAACGCCCCTAATAAATACACGAATAAAATTATTTTTACGACAAAGGAAGAAGTGAAACACGTTAATCAACACTCTAACGGAAAGAAAGCCCCAACAGAGCCCTTAGGCTTGCCTATGCCCCCGTTTAATTCATGTAATTTATGTAATATTTTCTAATGACCATTTGCCTCTGGAGTTTTAAACTATGGTAAAAAAAGTTGAGTTACACAACCACCTGGAAGGTACTGCACCTCCAGCTTTAATCCAAAAAATAGGCGAAAGAAATGGCTTTAAATTACCAAACGGCATTGTTTCAAACTGTGGTAATCATTTCATATGGAATGATTTTTTACAGTTTTTAGATGCTTATGAACAGGCCTCTCAAGTCATTAAACAACCGATTGATTATTATGATTTAACCTATGACTACTTGAAACGCTGTGCTCATGAAGAAGCTATCTATGTTGAAATGCTTTATTCACCAGAACATGCTGAAAATTCCAGCGGGATCCCATCAAAAGAGCATATGGTAGCAATCGTTGAGGCCATTGATAGCGCTGAAAACGATTTTGGAATTATTGGACGCATCATTAATTGTGCTGTTAGACACTATGGCATAGATGCCTGTGAAAGCGTCGCAAAACGCTTGCATACTGAATCACATGATTACATTGTGGGTTATGGCTTAGCGGGGGATGAACAAGGATTTCCACCAGCTCAATTTAAACGTGCCTTTGATATAGCCAAAGATGCAGACGTTGGCCGCACCGTACATGCAGGTGAAATGGAAGGCCCTGAATTAATCAAACAAGCGCTTAATCATTTAAATGTCTCTCGTTTAGGACATGGCGTACGCGCCATTGAAGATGATGAACTGATGGCACGCTTAAAAGATGAGAACATACATTTAGAACTGTGCCCTAGCAGTAACATTGCATTAAGTGTTTATCCAGATTTTAATGCTCATCCACTTCGGGAAATATACGATTATGGCTTAAATCTTAGCCTTAACTCTGATGATCCACCTTATTTTAAATGCACACTTGGCGGTGAGTATGAGCTTGCTAAAACGCACTTTGGCTTTAATGACGAAGAGCTTAAGCATATAAGCCTAATGGCTGTAGATGCAGCTTTTGTTGACGATACCATAAAAAGCACCTTACGCAAACGCATTAAAGATGATAAATAACTAATATTAAGGAACGTAACCGAAATAACTTCCAATTGATTAATAGCAATCTGAAAGCCTAAACATAGAAAACATTTCGGCTATGTTCCTAATGACAAAGAAGAATGACATGAATGACTTTAAAAAAGATAAAGTAATAAAAGCGCCATCGCTGGTCTCAAAAGAGATCTGTCACTTACTCTCACGCTATGCCTGCTTAAAAAAACAAGTCTCACCAAAGATTAGACGTGGTAATGATCCTTTAGCACACATACACAGAGAGTATTGCGATCCTCTAATGGAAGTTCTACTCGAAGAACTTACGCCAAAAATAGAAACATTAACAGGGCTCTCACTCTGGCCAACACTTTCTTTCTACTATACTTATCAAAAAGGCAATCAATTAGTAGTGCATAAAGACAGAGTTTCTTGTGAAGTGGTCGTCGCACTAAAAATTGGCTCCGATGAATCTTACAAAAAAAAAGAAGGTGACTGGCCTCTCTACTTTAAAAATGATAATAAATCTTGCCATATTGTGTTAGAAGAAGGTGATGCGCTGATTATGAATGGCCATGAATTAGAGCACTGGCGTGAGCCATTTAAAGGTGACTGGTTTGTTTCAGCCATTTTTGGATTTGTTGATAAAAACAGTGTTCATGCCTACCAAAAATTTGATCAAAGAAAGCAGCTTGGTTTGCCACATATCGGTTTTGGACGCTGGTATGCAAAAATGCAATGGGAGACATTAAAGCAAAAATGGTGCAAAAAAAAAAAGCTAAAACTCTTTAAAAGAGCATAATAAAACTAAGCCATTTAAAGTAGCTAAGCATTAACAAAGCTTCGCTACTTTAATACATGGGTAAAGAGCTACAGATCAAAGGAATCATTACTTTCGCCTACTAGTTTTGCATTAACCACTGGCACGTCTCTTTGTACATTAACGCCAAAAAGTCCTTGTCCACCAAACCAACTTTTGGCAGCCACTGCTGCTGCATAAACTGGCTCTTCCCGTTTTTGTTCAGCATAATATGTAGTAACCAAAGAATTTGCAGCCTTCTGAACGCCCTTTTCTGCGTCTTTATTATGATCGGTTAATATTACCACTTGCTTTTGTAGCTCCCAAAGCGTTTTCTTATACTTTTCTTCTAGTTGAGAAAGTTTTTCTGTACTTTCTTTTAATTCTGTTTGTAAAGAAATTCTTACGTTTTGGCTTTCTTGAAGTTCACCCGTTGACTGAAGAAGTTTGTCATTAATCTCTGAAAAATCCTGTTTTGCACCATGTAAAAACAGGTCAAATTTATGCTGGTATGTTTTCTTATCCTGCTCTAACTCCTCCGAAGTCTTATTTAACTTCTTATTTTGAGAAAGGAACATATCCAAATTCATTTGATTACGTACCACAATTTCTTCTTGAACTTCTGTAAGCTTTGTTTGAATATCAAGCCTAGTGGTCTCAAATTCTTTCAACAATATTTTTTGCTCTTTAATAAGTCCAGATTGTTCCATGTTACGCTCTTGATATTTTAGAGCCGACTGATCTAGATTTTCATTAATAGCAGAAAGTTCTCTCTCTCTCATTTCAAATTGTCTATTGACCTCAGACAAACGATCAAGCTCACCATGTAAAAGCCCTACCTCTTTATTCAAATTGTCGGCCACAATTTCAAGCTGTGCAATCGATGCCGTTAGTTCACCAATGACCGCCGCAAACAAATCGACAATGGCATTAACGCCTGTTTCTAATTTTTCCGTTGTATTTACCGCACATTGATTGTGGTCTTCAAGTAACAGCGCTAAGCCAGTATAAATTGCACCAAGTGTTACCCCTGTGCCAATAATTGCGCCAATACTCGCAAACAATGCAGCAAGTGAAGGTGAAACAACAATGGCTGCACCAGTCCCTATCTTTGCTGTAAAATGCATGTCTCCAAATGATTTAGCTAACTTGGAAAACACGCTTGGATTATCAGCTATTACAGTAATTATTTGTAATAAGCTTGTACGGATAATATCAATTTGTTCTTGATTACTTTTTATTTTATTTAAGCTGCCCCCAACATTGAACACACTTTCAGCCGAATCATTTGTTTCGATCTTCGGTTTAGCAGGTAAACCTAAGTCTTCTAATCTGATAAAAAAATTATCCGTGTCTTCAGATACATCTAAAGCATTAACTACAAATTCTTCTTCAATGTCCCCAGCCCCTTCGATCCCTTTTAATCCTGGCATGATTTCACTCCCCTGCGCTTTTTAAATCATTATTGATCATGTATAAACAACCTAGACCATATAAACAAGAAAAAAAATGTTAAGTTTTAAAAAAATGTTTTTTTTTTTATCTAACAAACATTAATCGCCACAAACTGCTTTATAAAAAAATATCTATTTTGATTTTATAAGCTTTCAATGGCAAACTATTAAAAAAATTATTCTAAGGATTTTTATGATGAACCAAACCTGTTGTGTTTTTTTAGGCGCTGCCACTCCTGTCAATCCTAAGTTTATTCAAGCAGCAAAAAACATAGGTCCACTGTTTAAACAGGCTAATTTAAAGTTGATTTATGGCGGCGCGCAACGCGGCCTAATGGGAATACTGGCCGATCATGCGATTAATGCAGGTGTTCATATCACCGGTATCATGTCTGATGACTTAGCTGACATTGAAGTAACCCACCCTAAGTTAGACAACCTAATTCAAACCACGACCATTAATTTACGTAAAGAGCAGATGATTGAACGATCTGACTTTTTTATTGCGTTGCCAGGTGGCGTCGGTACGTATGAAGAAATCTTTAATGCTTGGTGCCACATTAAAATAAGCAACAGTCCCAAAAAAATCGGTTTGCTTAATATAGATGGTTTTTATGACCCTTTCTTAGAATCCATGGATGTGATGGAGCGAGAAAGATTCATTACACCCGCCCACAAACAAATGATCCTTTGTGAACAAACGCCTGAAGCATTAATTAAAAACTTAATGCACCGTTGATAACGTAGTACAACAGCATTCACTAAAGGTTAATTTGCTGCCACAAGGACACGTAGGATTGTTCTGTTGGTTAAGGTTGTTCAAACGTATTTCCTCTTCCCTTTCATTGAGCCAATACGCATAATTATCTTCAACAAAATCTCGCAAGTGACGTCGATATTGCATCATGCACCCATAAGGATGTTGATCTTTATTATCTGAATTATTCTGATTAAATGATGGCCTAGTAGAAAATAAAGAGAATGGCTCTAACATTGAAACCGCATTTTTATCCGTTTCCCATAAAGGGTCTAACTTAATGGCGCTGAGATAACCGATACACCATTCTTGTAATAACGTTTCTGAACACGTCTCTTCCATCTTGCGTTCTGCTCCATCCCATAATAAAAGTTGATAGGGCTCAATACCTCGCAGTTGGCATGAAATCTGCCGATACAGTTCAAGAATTAAATCCATGACTTTTTCAGCATGATCTAACGAATGGAAGTTTGATTCATTTCCTAGTATCACAGGCGTCCAATCAACAGGCTTAACTAACGTTGGTGTAGTAATAATTGCCGTTAAAAAGCCATGTACCCTAGTAAGATTTAAACATTGGGGCTCATTAGACACTTGCTTAAAGTAGTTATCCAAATAACAACAATCTATTTTTGATAACATGTGTCTGTCGTCAGGTCTCATTCTTTAAATACTCCTTAACCGATATTCATAAAACACCAATAAAAGGACAACAACAAACAACTGTCTTTCTCTGTTTATAACGATACTTCGCGTAGGCATAAAATTAATGAAATGGCATGCTGTAAAATCTAATCAATCATACCGTTTCCCTTTGCTATAAATTATCCTACCTTGGTTTCACTCTAGGATAAAGGTATAATTTAAAAATTGTACCCATATGGTATTTATTAATGGCAAAATCCTTATTTGTCTTTCTTCATCCACAGACATTACTTACAAATGCATATTCTATTGTTATTGATGAGCAAGGAAATATCATTGAGCCTTGTAACGTTCGCACACTAAACGAGCTTCAAAACCTAAATAAACATTGTCACTTAATAGTGATCATACCTTGCAGTATCGTAAATACTCAAATAATCACTTTACCAACACTAAAAAACGCTCATTTAATGCTGCCTAACGTGCTCGAAGAAACGCTCGTTGATCCCATTGATAACATTCACTTTGTTCTAGAACAGACACCAATTAACGATAAAACTTATTTCGCTTATTACGTAAACAAACAATTTATTAATGTTCTACTTCGCACGTTAGAGGATGCATCATTGACTCCATCCTGCATTACCAGCGACTTATTACCAAAACTTACCAACTTACTATTAGTCGGGGAAGCTTATTATCAATTAATCTCATCTCCCAACATTGGTGCACTTAGTGAAAAAACATATTCGGCACTGGAACCCAAATCATTAAACACGTTAAAAACAATCACCTTTAGTAACTCAAATAAATCTCTTTGTAACAGCATTTTATCTAGCAACATAATTACAATGAATTGTGAGTACCAAAGTTACGTTGCACAGCAACTCATAAAAACGCCAGGAATAAATCTCCTACAAGGTGCGTATCAAGCCAAACAAAAAAACAACAAAATAAAACAGTTTTTTGGTTTGCCTTTGCTTATTCTATCATTATCTTTTTTTATCGCGACGAACACTTTGCAATACCAACGCTTAGAACATACCGTCAATCAATTACAAGCAGACAATTTTCAACATTATAAAACTATTTTTCCGCAAGCAAGCCAAATGATAAGCCCACGCTTTCGCGTCGAACAATGGCTTAAGCAACATGCAAGCAATCAAAGGTCGCCTTTTTTATCATTACTTAGCACACTCTCACCCTTATTAAGCAAACAGCCCAATCTTCACTTGCTTACCTTAAAGGCCCAAAGTGATCAATTAACACTAACTTTTCAAGTGGATGGTTTTAATGACTTAAATTATATGCGAGACCTATTAGAGCGCGAAGGAATTAACATCTCTCAAATCAATGCACTAACAGTAAACGGCAAAATTAATGCCCTTTGGAGACTATCACTTTGAAAATGCTTATCAATGGTTATCAACAACTAACAGCCAAAGAAAAAAATGCGTTAATGGTATGCACTTTTACGATAATATTTTTCGTCCTGTATCAATTTATTTACCTACCCTTCCAAAATAATTTAAGCAAATTACACATTCAAAAGCACTACCAAGCAGAGCTAAGCCAATGGTTTATTAAAAAAAAACCTCAAGTAAAGGCCACCACTTCATCAAATAAAACACTTAAGATTAATCCGGCTCAATTACTAAGCATCACATCAGATAGCCTTAAATCCACCTTAGGTACCCAGCCTTATGAGCTAGGCCAAAGCGACTCAAACAGTGTACAACTGAACATCAAAGAAATTTCCTACCAACACTTCATGAGTTGGTGTGAGCCTTTTTTTCAAAAAACACCACAGCTAAGCATTAAAGAACTAGTCATCAACGCACTCAACAGCCCAGGAATGGTATCCATATCACTTCGATTTGAGCTGAAATAAAGGGGGGTACCCCTCACGGCTGTCCCATTAAAAAGACTGACTTAAAATAGAACTAATAGTGTT
>CAWVYD010000074.1:0-8839 GCA_963934185.1 uncultured Legionellaceae bacterium
TCGCGGATTAAATCGGCAATTTTTAAATCAGCTAAACCTGTTTGTTTGGTGCCTTCTTGTTTCAGCACATCTAAACCGCGGGAGTCTTTTAATGTTAACGATAATAAATCAAGCGCTAACCCGTCTTTTAATTCCTTTGGCAGCTCATACGCATTTGGCAAGGAGGCAATGTTGGCGCCATACCAAAATTCTTTCTTTCCTACTTCTTCACCATGCGCATTGCGGAAAAAATACGTCAAAGGATAAGCAAGCATGGGCGTGCCGTCTGCATTTTTTCCCGTTACCGTTGCTAAGCCGACTAACGCTGAGGTGTAACCACGCGCATCAATAAACTCATATTGTTTATCGCCTTTAGCGTTGACCTGAACAGCGCGTTCACCTCGCGCTGCATAAACACATTCCATTTCAATGTCTTTACGGGGATCATATTCTGCGTCTTTTACATGAATAATATTGCCAGCTTCATCAATCTCTTCATGCGTTCGATTGACCAATTTCACTAAGGTTTCTTTGCCTTCAAAATTATATTCATACGTATACACTCTGTCTTTTGCACTTCGATACTTAGTACGTAACGTTTCAAACAGTGCATCAAAAGACAAATCAATCATCGCATCATCTATTGCAACCGGCTCTGCATATTGACACTGACGGAAAGGATCGCCAAAGGCGTTATAACGAGTGACCGTCATTTTAACTAAATTATTCGGTGAGCTTGCTTTGGCTTTAAAACTCTCGGCTTCAATGCTTGCATGACGTTGACCGCGCTCATACCAAAAGTAATGCTTATGCCATGATGCATTTGGCTTGGCATCAACAAGCGTAGAGCGCGTTTTAACTCGACTAAAGGCATCGTACGTTTGTTTTACTAACCCGTTGGCCTTATAAAAAGTGCCAGACGTCGGTTCATAATAATGACGCAGCCCTGTTACAGTATCTGACAATAAGCCTTCATTGGTATAAATATATTGTTTGATACGATCATCACTTGTGCTTAGAGCAGTAACTTTATTATCTAACCAGCACGCAGGGATCCCGGTTGTTATGAATTTATCGTTTTCTTCCTTAGTTAAAACAAGTGGTGTTGCAAACTCTGTCGCTATCATTGGTTTACCAAACTCATCTCGCTGATAACGAGTGACAAGCCCAACCGCATTCACTTGATAGACCAAGTGATCTAAACCATCGTAACTTTTAAAGGCATAAGCACCCGCTTCATTTTTTTCGACTTTCGGCTTGCCTTTGGAATGCAAAACCAACTGAGTAGTCAGTGTTTTTTTCCTCACAGGATTTTCAAACAAAGAAGAGGTTGAGCTTTCAGGATCGTCCACGTCCACATTCTCTTGACGCGTGCCTATGAATAATCCGTCTTTATCATAAAGGCTCTCTACAGAGCGCTCATCACAACCAACGTCATGCACTCGCCCAATCACTTTATCTGTTTTATCAAATATCTGCCGATTAATGACACTTCGTTCAAACGTTTGATGAGTTAATTTTGCATTATTGCCTTCACCCGTTATTTGAACGGAAGTAATGGGCGCTACAGGCAAATGTTCTTCTGTTTGGCGTTTAGCTGCATCATATTTATAATGCGTTTTTTCACCAGCCCTATCCGTATGACAAGTAATTAAATCAGCTGCATTTCGCTCATAAACATCACTGTTTCCATTTGGATCGATTTCTTTAGTTTGTCGCCCCGCTTTATCGTATTCTTCACGATAGACACGCCCTTTTGATGCCATGTTTTCAAACGAGTACTCACTTAATAATCTTTGCTCAATCGCCTCAAACGAGGCTTGATTATTTAACGTCAATTCTTTAGTAAAATGTACGGTATAAAGCCGGTTATTGGTTTTGTCAAAGCAATGACCAATAACAAGCCCTTTAATATCAACGCTATATATCGGATTTCCGTAAGCATCAAAAGAATAATAAGAATGTAAATTTTCAGAGGCTTGTTTTTCAACGTAGGATTTTAAAAGCCCTTGCATCGATGTAATGCTTTGCGTTCTATCAATTGCCTTTAAGCTTCGATCGCCTCTCTTTATTTGGTCAAGCAACGCAGCATCTATGGGATGCGCGTATTGAATGGTATGAACAATTTTTCCTTTGTTATTAAAAATATTTTCCGTAATGGCGCCGGTTGAATTAATAATAAAGGTTTGATTATCCGCTTTATCATAAAAATAAAAGGAAAGCCTGTCGTGTGTATTATCCTCACCAAGTTCCGCTAACTTGCTTTTTAAATCGGTACTTGAAAACAATAGGACTGTTTTGTTTTGCTCTAGAGGCGTAAGTGCTCGCCTTACTTCTGGCATTGTTAATGATTCATTACCAGGATACGTTTGCAACGTTCCTTCATACTGCTGGGCCTCTTCGTTAAAAGACACGCTATCGATTAACGAACTAAGCAAACCAATGTTGTCAAAGGTTTTAAACTCGTCTTCACTTTCAATGGTGATCAATTTTTTATAAGCACGCATACTGAGGCACTTACCTGTCTGTGAGTAATTAAATTTATGCACATAGGCTTGATGCTGCTGGGTTTCATGATCATACACATGTTGAGCGGTTTGGCATTTATTTCCTTGTGCATTATAAGTGGTACTTAGTTGTTTATCATCCACCGATGACAAGTCACCCAGCACAGAAAAAAGTGCGGACCAGTTGTTGCTGGCATTGCATTCGTTAATGGTGTCTTCATTAAAAAAAGCCTCCATAATGTCGGTCGATAAAGGCGTTTGGTAACGACGAAGGTAAATGACTTTATTTAATCGGTTATATTGACATGCTTGAACCACGCCCATCGCACTAATAGATAAACGCATGTTGCCCCGCGCATCTAAAATACGGTGTGATTTATTGCCGTTACCATCAATGGATTGAATGACACGGTTTGCTTTATTTCGAAGAACCGTTGAACGAAGATCTAAGTCATTAGAGTCAATTATATGTTTACCATTAGCGCGAGAAAACATGTCTTGTGTGAAAGCGACCTCAAATTTCTCGTCACTGTCTTCATTAAACACCGACTCAGATGTTTTTTGCTTCAAACCATTAAACGACTCTTGTGTGTGGAGTGCTAACGCAGAAGGATCAATGATGGTGTCTTCTACCAAACCTCGACCATTACGTCGGTAATCGGTTACGCTGCCTTTCGCATTGATATGGCGTAAAACATTGGCTTGCCCATCCACCATATATTCATTATATCGATGCTCACCATTAGCAGCGCTGCTGTCTGTTTGAATAAGCACGCCGTCTTTATTTCGCTGACATTTAATGGCTACTTCTTCGTTTGTGAGTGTGGTTGTAACTCGACCAATCTTATCAAACGTTTTTGCCAAACGCCGGCGAACGTCATCTTCTGACCAAACGTCTGTTTGAGTTTCAATCACGCCTAAAGGATTATGAGAAGAGAGGGTTTTAAAGCCTTTGGCATTTTCATGACAAACCATATCACCAAAGACATTACTCGTATTTGATTCACTGGCATTGTTTTGCGTTTTTGTTGTTGTGTGTTCGCTTCGACTATGTACGAAGTCTATGACTTGCGTTGTGTTTTTATCATGATGAAGAGTTGCTTTAACCAACCTTGAGTAAGCATCCCATTCACGTTCTTCCAAAAGTAAAGTGAGTTTTTCTCCGGAATTAACCTTTGTAAGCTGACATGTTTTGTTAACACTTCGACCCAGTTTATCAAATGCCTCAAGATAGGCAGCATCGTCTTCCACTTGGCTAAACGTACATAAACCTTGAGAGTTGTCATAACGATTCGATACGCTTTTAGTTTCATTATCATCACTGCTAAGCGTTGTTTTTTGGGTCACTAAACCGCGTTCTTCTCGCTCATAATTTAGCGTTAAAAACGTTGCCGCATTTATACCTTTAGCTTTATCAATTTGTTCTTTCTCAACGACTACTTCTTTAAACGCATTGTAGGTTTTTAAATGCCTATACCCATCGGCATCCGTCGTTTCAGATACTAAGCCTTGGTGATTGTATAAGATTTTTTCGCTAACAAACACAAGCGGTTTATGCTGCTTATCATAAAGTGCTTCTTTAAATTCAGCGCAGGTTGATAGCTTCAAATCGAGAATGTTATTTATCTCTGACAAATCAATGAATGCTAGCGATGTGTGAGTTTCAACACATTCACCAAACGCATTGTAATCAAATAACGTTACCACACCCTCAGCTGATACTTGCAGATGTAGGCGGTTTTGATGATTGTAATAATAATTTGTTGGTTCACCTTCGGCATTAACCGAAGAGTGAATTAAACCATCAGGGCTTCGTATTAAACGCTCAACATGCGTTTCATAAATTGTTTCAATTAAAGATGTTTTATCCGAATCAGTTAATGCCTGGTTTGCCAAAATGCCTTTAATTTTAAGCATGCCGATGGGATTAATACTTTCCGTTTTCTCATTTAACTCATTAAATTTGGTTTTCGTCGCTCTATAGTTGTCGCCATTAAGCTCAGCTGTTGCTATAGTCGATTGTCGTTCGCTAAGTGTAACCGTACCCTGTTCATTAAATTCACGAACAATATTAAAGCCATCATTCCCATGTATTTCTTTAGTGCATCGACCATTATCATCATAAAAATAAACGACATAATCATCTTCTTGGCTTTCTGTCGGCGCATCAGGTTTTATATCAAAAGAACATTGAGAGAAATTCGTTAAAGCAGTGGTGTGACGACGTTCGCTTTCTTTTTTTCCGCTGGGATAGTACGCATACGTTGTCACATAGCCTAAGGCATCAACCATCATGGTGGGTTTGCCGGCAGCATTATAATAGGTAATTATTCGAGCGCCTTGCGCTTTTTCTTCTTCAGAAACGAATGTATTAAGCATCTCAATGGATGCTTCAAAACTTAGTGTTAAACGATCTTCATACGATAAGGGTTGATTAAGCGTAATTTTCTCATTAATTAAACCTGCGCCATTATAGTGATTTAAGGTCACATAACCGGCAGCATCGACTGTCGCAACTAAATTACCATTTTGATAGAGCTGGAATGAATGTCTGTCTTTTTCTGTTTTTTGAGCCTCTAACATGTTCATAGAAGACACCAACTCTGGAACATCATCAACATTTAACAATGCTGCATAAGCAATGGTCTCAGTTTTTTCACTTAAGCTGTTATAACGATGCTCTATGACGCTCACCGATTTTTTTTCATCAAAACGATTAAGCTCAAAACGCATGCGTCCCAAGCTGTCCTTTACCTCTGCATGAACTCGATTGCTAGCATCTTCCTCATGAGTTTGAACAAACGATTGAATGGCTTGCATATTTTGCATGCCATTCGACACGTCATATCGCTTAGCAAAATGAACGCTTTTATACATATTAAATGCATGATGATAAGAAGAATGCGTCAACTCACCTACGTCATTTAATTCGTAACTCAGCTCACCTTGCTTATTATACAAATAATAAGTGTTTAACCCTTCGCGTGTTTTTAAATGGCTTAGTTTACCCATGGCATTATAAGCACGATCTTCATTACTGTCATTTGAATAATGCCTGTTTATTAAGCGATGCGCGGCATCATATTTATCAATAACGTTTAAGCCATTTGCTAGCGTACGCTTCTCTTTATTTGCTTCAAACGTTGTTTGAGTAACGTCTTCTAAAGGAGTGGTATGATGCGTTACTCGCTCTATTGCATCTCGCTGATACGTATCAGTAATTAATGCATTAAGAGAATTGTGTGTGGTTTTTGTTAATATCGCTCCGCTTAACGTGCGAGTAAAGTAGTTTTTAAACGCGCCCAGCGCTGTGTTTTCAACGCCTTCTGCCGTTAACGAGCCGTAATTACTTTCTTCTATCACTTGGCCGTGCGCATTCGTTTCATAGACAGTAAGAAGCGCACCTTGTTTTTCCTCTGCCGTAAGTGATGATTGCCAAAGCCTCAGCGCTTCAAGGCTTATAACCTCTCCTTTAAAACACGAAAAAGTTTGATAATGGCGTTTAATGAAATGCCCTTCATACGTAAACTGCTCAACGCTACCACCTGGATGAACCACAAACGCTAATTGACGCTCTCCTTCTGGCAGGTATTGATAAACGTATTGGGTTTCTTGTTTAGGTAAAAACGATACATCCCCGCCATAGCCTGCAGGAATGAGTAAGTCTGCACTTTTAACTAATGCCCCTAGCTCTGAATAACTAAACGTTTTACAAGAAAGGTATTCGTTTCGCGCATTTTTCTCTGCAATGTGGGTGATGTTTCCCAGCATATTGTAGTAAAAAGATCGGTAGCTACCATCTTTACGAATCATGGCATTTAATAAATACGGCGCTTCATTTGACCATGCAAACCGCGTAAAATTACTTGCCGCGCTGACTTCTGGGGTTTGGTCTAAATGACAAGAAACATGGGCGTAACGGCCATTACTAACGTCATGCCAAAACTCATAACCAATATCAGTTTGCTCCCCTTCTACTTCAAGCGTAATGTCTGTATTTAACCCATCTAATGGTGGGGCTGATGGCAGAGGGCTTCCGTTAGCCATTTGCGGTATCCATGGCGCACGAACCAAATAAGCAGTTCCATCATCCCCCAATGCGAATCGCTTCAAACGCTCACCATCCAATAATTGGCAATGAACCTGAGTACCATCTTGCTGAGATATGCCTGTTAAGGAATGATTGTTGTAAGAAAAACTTGTTTTATACTGATTATTTCGACCATTTTTTACCAGTTCAACCGCATAAAGCTGGCTGGCACTCGTATCATCATAGATATAACGTGTTAATAAGGTGCTTGTGTTCTCACCATGTTTTTTAAACGTAACATCACACTTTTTATTAGTACTCCAAGTAAAGTGGTATTCATTGCCCGAGTCAGAGGTGATTTTTGTTACAGCGCCACCAAACATAGGGTAAGAATAGGTTAAACAATGCCCGTGCTTATTGCGCGTTTTTAATAAGTAACCGCTTGGGCTGTAAAAACGTGAGTCATTTGAACCGCCATGATGCCAATGAAAACTACCATCCGCTTGTTTATGACATACCGCGCCTGCGTATTGACTGTCCTTAGGGGCAAAATAATCACGACTATTTCCCGTTGATCGATACTTTACTTCTGAACCATCTGCTTCAATTAGCACAAAAGAGTGTGGCTGTTGCTGCTGAAGTTTACTCACGCACGACCAATGCCATTTTGAGCGAGATGAAGGCGTTAACGAATTAAAACAAACACTTAAATCAATTGGGCCACCCAAATCTTCAATTAACAGAGACGGTGTTTTAACAAAAAAATTGCCCTTAAAGGTATTTAGAGCCATAGCCACATGGCCAGAGCCTTGCGTCTCAACGCCAAAGTCTGGGCACAAGCCCATCATGCTGCCATCCAAACCAAAGTGTTGATTTGAATACGTTTTAAAAGGAAGAGTTAACATGATAAGGTGCTCCATTGACTTGCTTGTGATATTATTTCGCAGTGTGCGGCATAATACCCACATAACAAGCCCCCATCAACCTCAAGTCGTCCTTATTTTAAGCTCTAGGTTTTTCAGTGACACTCTATGGGCAATTAAAACCCCATCCATTAAACTCCCGCTATCTTTTTCTAACCCCTCATAGAAAACATTATGCTAATAATTATTCCGGCGTCCATTGATGGCATTGATAATTTCGTACGAAAGGAACTAACCGTACCGTTAACAAAAGGCAATACAACCCTCAATATTCACGTTCATCGTGAGTATGGTGACAGCACGTCACCACGTGAAGAAGTTTTACTGTCTAACCCGTTTATTCAAGCAATGAAAAAATATTTACCTGCTGGCATTAATCGACTGGTTATTGATGGGGGTATGTTTAATCCTTGGATGGACGAACTTAATCCAGACATTCAAAGCTGGTCAACCCAATACGATCATAACCGAGGTGTCGCACTACCCGCATTTGAAAATCACCTTCTTTATTTTTTTCAAGAATTACCAGAGCAAATAACGCAGCTGGATTTAAGCAAAATCAACTTATTAAAATTTACTCATTCAAACGTTAGTCTAGATCCAAAATTGGTACGAAAAGAATACAATATGAAAGCATTAAGTTACCTCTTGAAAGCAAAGAATCTAACTCATTTAGGGCTAAATCACGGTAACTTGAGTCGGTTAGGTATTACTAACAAATTATTTTCAAACCTCTCAACAACGATTCATACGCTAAAGCTAATCAATAAACGTGAAGAAAAATACATCGTAGACGAAAGAAGCAGAATGTTGAAGGATGGGATAGAGCCAGACCTTGTCAAAACACATCTGCGGCCATTTCCTTTCCCTAGAAACGTAAAAGTTTTTGATATGAGTCAGCAAGCCATCACCAATGAAAATGCACCTTACTTTATGCAAGTAATTAACCTTATAAGAGACCATAAAGGTGAAAGCCCCGTTAAGACCATCGATTTAAGCGAGTGTGGTTTATACCACTGGTGCGTGGCACAAAAAGATGCTCAACACCCCTATCAATTGGTTGACCAATTTTGGCAGGCCTTCCACCCAAACGTAAAAACCATCATTCTTAAGAATAATGAACTGGCAGAGCTATCCATTGAACAATTGGCAAGATTCTTTCAAGCCCTTCCAGAAGGAAAAACCATTGAGCTTAGCAGGAATTTATTTAATCTATTGCCCTTTACCATGCTTAACCAAACGCTGGCTGCATTGCCAAATGCCACCTTAAACTTTGAAACGGAGGCGCTGTATTTAAGGCAAGATCGAAAAGTCATTTGGGATGAGAACATTGATACAACCAAACCAAGCTTTACGCCTTTTCATCAAATAAAACACCAAAAAGAAGCAGCCACCTTACA
>CAWVYD010000075.1:0-8669 GCA_963934185.1 uncultured Legionellaceae bacterium
TTTATCAATCGTTAGTTCACCAAAAACAACGCCATGAGCACTGACTTCTTTGGCTTCATCAATCACTTTTGCGGTATGCAATAATGCTTTTGAAGGAATGCAACCAACATTTAAGCATACGCCACCTAAGTCGCTGTGCCTTTCAACCAAAACCACACTTTGGCCTAAATCTGCAGCGCGAAATGCCGCTGTATATCCGCCAGGTCCAGAACCAAGCACTACCACATCACAGGTTATTTTTTTTGTCATTGTAATCCTCTATAGCAATAATGTTCGAATGTCAGATAAACACTGACATAAATAAGTAGAAAAACGAGCTGCTTCAGCGCCATCAATCACGCGATGATCGTAAGAAAGCGACAAAGGCAACATCAAACGTGGGTCAAAATCTTTGCCATTATAAATGGGCTTTATTTGTGCTTTGGACACCCCTAAAATAGCCACTTCTGGCGCATTTACAATGGGCGTAAACGCTGTACCACCAATACCACCCAAGCTTGAAATGGTGAAGCAACCGCCAGACATATCCGCAGGAGTTAACTTTTTATTACGCGCTTTATTACCCAGCTCAGCCATGTCTCGCGCTAAATCTAACAAACCTTTTGTTTCCGCATTTTTAATTAACGGCACGACCAATCCATTAGGTGTATCCACCGCAATACCAATGTTGTAATAATTTTTGATAATAAGGTTTTCACTTTTGGCATCAAGTGATGAATTAAAGTTTGGAAACGCTTGTAACGCTTTTACCACGGCTTGAACGATAAAGGCTAAGGGCGTTAATTTGGCGCCTTTGGCTAACGCTGCTTCTTTATTCGCTTTGCGAAAGACTTCTAAGTCACTTATGTCTGCTTCATCAAATTGCGTTACATGCGGCACATTTAACCAAGAACGAGACATGCTTTGCGCGGTTAAGCGTTTAATTTTATTTAAAGGCTTTGTTTCTATTGAACCAAATTTTGAAAAATCAATGCTGGCAATTTGCGGGATCCCAGCATTCCCTTGCGGCTGAGCCAAGCGACCTTTGACAAAGGATTGAATGTCTTCTTTCACAATGCGCGCTTTACGGCCACTGCCATCAACCAGGGTTAAATCGACGCCAAACTCTCGCGCTAAGCGTCGTACAGAAGGCGAGGCATAGACAACGCTTGTTGAAGACGTAGCCACTTGCAGAACATTAACAGCCACCTCTTTTTTAACAGGCACTTTAGACGCCGTTTCAGCCACAACATTGGTGTTAGGTGCAACGTTAGCTGACACCGTCATTCCAGCAGCGCTCATGCTTTTAAGCGTTAAAATCACATCGCCTTGCGACACTTTATCACCCACCTTTAAACACATGGATTCTACAGTACCCGCATGTGAGGAAGGAATATCCATTGTCGCCTTATCACCTTCAAGCGTCATAATGGCTTGGTCTTTTTCAACCACATCGCCAACATTAACCATGACATCAATCACATCAATGCCATTGGTATCGCCAATGTCTGGGATAATAATATCGACAACTGTTTGCGTTTCTACGGGTGATTGAGAAGCCGCCGTTACTTGCACGGAAGCCTCTTTAACAGGCGTTTTTTTATCACTTGACGTAGCGCTTGCATCATTATCAATAGAGGCCGCATCTAGCATTAAAATAACACTGCCTTCAGACACTTTATCGCCGACATTTACTGCAATGCTAGCAACAATACCCGCATGCATAGACGGTACATCCATGCTTGCTTTATCAGTTTCAAGCGTAAGCAAGGGAGTCTCAACGTCCACGCTATCGCCTAAGTTTACCAAAATTTCAATCACCTCAATATCGGATGCATCACCGATATTAGGGATCACTGCTTCTATTTGAGTGGTCATACTCATCCTCTATTAACTGGCAATGGGAGCCGGTTTATCTTGATCAATGCCGTATTTTTTCATTGCATCAGCAACGACTTTAGTCGTTATTTTTCCGTCATCAGCTAATGCTTTAAGCGCGCTACAGGCAATGAATTTTGCGTCTACTTCAAAAAAATGACGCAACTTAGCACGCGTATCACTTCGCCCAAAACCATCCGTACCTAAAGCAACATAACGACCCGGTACGTATTCACGAATTTGATCGGAATAAATGCTCATGTAATCCGTTGCTGCAATAAAAGGACCTTCAATATTATCAAAACACGTTTCAACGTAATTTTTCTCTGGTTTATCTGTTGGGTGCATACGATTTTTACGAGACGTTAACATGCCGTCATTACGTAATTCATTAAAACTCGTCACACTCCAAACATCAGAATCGACATCAAAATCTTGTTTTAAAAGCGCTGCAGCAGCAATTACTTCTCTTAAAATAGTTCCTGAACCAAGCAATTGCACTTTAAGTGACTTGGCTTTTTTATCACCTTGATGCAGCAAATACATGCCTTTTAAAATGCCTTCTTCAACGCCTTTTGGCATTTCTGGCTGCTGATAATTTTCATTCATTACGGTTAAGTAATAGAAAATATTTTCTTGATCTGTAAACATGCGTTCCATACCATTTTGCATGATAACCGCCAGTTCATAAGCGTACGTTGGATCGTAGGTAACGCAGTTTGGAATGGTACCCGCTAAAATATGACTGTGCCCATCTTGATGCTGCAACCCTTCGCCCGCTAAGGTTGTACGACCAGCGGTGCCGCCAAGCAAAAAGCCTCGTGCGCGCATGTCGCCAGCAGCCCAAGCCAAATCACCAATGCGCTGAAAACCAAACATGGAATAATAAATATAAAATGGCAGCATCGGCAAATTATTAGTGCTGTAAGACGTTGCTGCCGCCAGCCAAGAACTAAATGCACCGGCTTCATTAATACCTTCTTCAAGCATTTGCCCGTCTTTTGCTTCGCGGTAATACATTACTTGTTCGTGATCCACTGGTGTATATAACTGACCGATGGGTGAATAAATACCTATCTGACGGAACAAACCTTCCATGCCGAACGTACGACATTCATCTGGCACAATAGGCACAACGTATTTACCGATGGCTTTATCTTTTAAAAGCACATTTAAAATACGCACAAACGCCATGGTGGTTGATAACTCACGCTCACCGGAACTTTTAAGCATGGCTGAAAACGCGTCTAAACCTGGCATGGTTAACGATTTTGTTTCTGTTCGTCTTGCCGGTAAAAAGCCGCCCAATTGCTCGCGTTGTTTTTTAATGTATTTTATTTCAGGGGAATCTTCTGGCGGCCGATAAAACGGTACATCAGTAATGTCATCATCCGAGATAGGAATGCTGAAACGATCACGAAATGCACGTAATTGTTCAATGTTCATTTTCTTTTGTTGATGCGTGAAGTTTTGCCCTTCACCTGCAGCGCCCATGCCGTAACCTTTTACCGTCTTGGCTAAAATTACCGTTGGTCTGCCTTTATGAGCGCAGGCTGCACTGTAAGCTGCAAATACTTTTTGCGCGTCATGGCCACCACGATTTAAACGCCATATTTCATCATCTGACATGTGTTCAACCATTTCTTTTAGTTCTGGATATTGACCAAAGAAATTTTCTCGCACATAGGCGCCGTCGTAGGCTTTATAGGCCTGGTAATCACCATCAACACATTCTTCCATGCGTTTTTGCATTAAGCCATTTTTGTCTTGACCAAAAAGAGGATCCCAGCGGCCGCCCCAAACAACTTTAATGACATTCCAACCAGCGCCTCTGAACACCCCTTCTAATTCTTGAATAATTTTTCCATTACCACGCACCGGACCGTCTAACCGTTGTAAATTACAATTAATAACGAACGTTAAATTATCCAAACGCTCTCTTGCTGCAATGGATAATGCCCCTAATGACTCAGGCTCATCCGTTTCGCCATCGCCCAAAAAGGCCCATACACGGCGATCATTCGCTTCTTTAAAGCCTCTGTTTTCCAAATACTTTAAAAAACGCGCTTGGTAGATGGCTTGCAGAGGACCCAGTCCCATTGAAACGGTAGGAAACTGCCAAAAATCAGGCATAAGCCATGGATGTGGGTAAGAGGATAAACCATCCACTTCCACCTCTTGGCGAAAATGTTTTAGTTGCGATTCATCCAAACGCCCTTCCAGATAAGCACGCGCATATATACCGGGTGAACTATGACCTTGAACAAAAAGTAAGTCGCCATGATTAACGTCATTTTGCCCTTTAAAGAAATGATTAAAGCCGACTTCATAGAGCGTAGCTGCCGATGAATAAGAGGCAATATGACCACCAAGCTCAGCTGAATGCTTGCCGCCATTAACCACCATCGCCATCGCATTCCAACGGATTAATGCTTGTATGCGTTTCGCCACACCCTCATCTGGTGGAATTTGTTTTTCGTTATGTGGGGCTATGCTGTTGCAATACGTGGTATTTCGACCAAACCCCGTTGATAACCCTAAAGAATAAGCCGATCGAGATAACTGCTCTATTAAATATTGACCACGTTCTTTTCCATCACGCTCAATCACTTCTTTTAGCGCATCTAACCACTCATTGGTTTCTAGTGGATCAACATCGTTTGCATCATTATGGGACATTCATGATTCCTCAATCACAGTTCTAACCAATCTTTTGTCAGTTAGAGTTTATTCAAATAAAAAAAAAAGAGCATCTGCTTTTTACTGCTGATCCTCCTTTTAAGATAACTATAAATCGTATTCCATCCGATTAGTTTAATTGTTACGAGTCTGGGCAGTTCGCCATACAACGCTCCTTCTTACGAACTTTACCACCACACATTTGATAACAGGTGCGATAATCATTATCACAATCACACTGCGTACTCACGCATTGTAAAGGGTCATAAGTGAGTGCCGAATTTTCTGGCAACGCATCCTCATTTACCTGTATATCTTTAACATAGTCGCTCTTTGTCAAGTTTGCAGAATTATTAGGTGCTTTCTGACATAAATCACCATTTGCAACACATTGATTGATGCACTTTTCTTTGGTTAATTTACAATATGATACACATTCTTGCACATTAACTTTTGATGTATCATCAAATTCATAATAAGTTTCATACTTTGCCGAGCAAGCGACAAGCGATGTCATAAACACGGCGCAAACAAAACGTTGCAAATAAAAAATCATTTCAACATTAATCCTTACGCATCTTATCCGTTAATGCGATAGGCGTTGGGTAACGCAGCACCACAATATAAGACGAAGCTATAAAGGTTAAAATGGTTGTTGCTTGAATTAAGTTTGCTGCTTGAATAGAAATCATCGCACTGCTTAAAGCCATTGCCGCAACCAATAAAGAAAATTCGCTGGCCTGTCCTAAACGAACCCCTACTTCTAAAGACACATTTGTATTTTCACCCGTTTGATACAATAAACCCCAATAAAGTAATGGTTTGATAACTAACATAAGTACCGCCAAAATTAAAGCAGGGATGATAACCGCAGACGCGTAACTAAAATTAAACGTTGCGCCAATTGAGAAAAAAAACATCACTAAGAAGAAGTCCCTCAAAGGCTTTAAACTTTCCGCTATGTATAAAGAAATTGGACTTGCAGCTAAGGAAACACCGGCCACAAACGCACCAATGTCTTCCGACAAATGCATGAACTCTGCCAGTTGAGCCATGCCCAAACACCAACCAACCGATAATAAAAAAACATATTCTTTCGTTGTATCAAATTTTGCTAATAATTTAATTAAAATAAATTTTTCAACTAAAAAAGCAAAAATAACCAGTGCAGGCAGAGCGCCAATCACAACAATAATATCATGCCACGTTAAACCGCCCCCTTCTGCAGCGCCTTTAAGTAAAATAAGCACAATAATGGCGATTAAATCTTGCATTAATAAAACACTGATCATCACTTCACCCGTATGCTGGTGATGTAAAATCGTCGTTGGCAAAAGCTTTAAGCCAATGATGGTGCTTGAAAACATTAAGGAGGCACCGATAATTAAGCACTCTGTTGCAGAGTAACCAAATAGGGATCCTATCCCATAGCCCATGCCAAAAAAGACAATGGAGCTAAGCAATGCGACCCACGTAACATTTTTTAACATATGAAATAAATTTTGTGGCTGCAAGTGCAAGCCCAGTAAAAAAAGCAAAAACAAAATACCAACGTCGCCAACTTCTCTAACCATCTTTAAGTCTGGTACCCAGGCAAGGCCCCAAGGACCAATTAAAGCCCCGAGTAAGATGTAGGCAACCAACAGCGATTGACGAGTGTATAGAACAGCCGTCGCTACAACAGCTGCACCTGAAAAAATCAAAAAAACCGTAAAAACAATGGATTCATTATGCATAGATATGAGGAAGCCTTTCTTAAACGCCAGACAAAACTAATAAGTAATGGTATCAAAACTTATAGAAAATAGCCATTTATTGAAAAGAATCAATGTACTGGTATTTATTAAAGAGGCGATTTTAAAGCGCTAAAGTTACTATACTAAAACTCCTTGGAAAGGCGGGTTTTAGCCTTCGATATTATCACGTTACTAAATTAGTAAAACATTACCATCACCAGTGAGGCTGCTACTTTAATAATTTAGTAGCGAGATAATATATGTGGCTAAGTGAATTAAATAGGTCATTTTAAAACAACGGCTTACTTTGTGTGTTGACAATTCATTTTGGAGTGAAGGAGTTGATTGGCTTTAATGATATCTGTTTAAAAAAAGCATTTAAAAGCGCAAGAATGGCTGCGCCCTTTTGAGTATTTTAAATGCTTGTTAAAACAGATAGGACAAAGTCCAGTTAATTTAAGCACTTCCAAATGAATTGTCAACACGCCCAAAAGTACTACATTATTTTTTTCGATTAACTGTCATACGTTCAAACACGCCATCTTTTTTAATAAAGCGATGTTGTAATGCTGCTGTAATGTGCAATGCAACAAACACAATAAACACCCAAGCAAGCACTTCGTGTGACTCGTTCATAAATTCTGCAAACGATTCAGTTTGCGGAATACCTGGAAGCGCACCAATGGTAAATAAATTGAAAAAGGTTGGATACCGTTTGGATGCAATTGACATTAAAATGCCTGTTAACGGCATAATTAACAATAATAGATACAACGAATAATGGCCGACTGTGGATATTTTTTGCTGCATGCGAGTTAAACTTTTTGCATAAGCGGGTAAACCTGTGGTTAGGTTCCAAATGAGCCGTACAACCATTAATGAAAAAATCAATAATCCAACCGATTTATGAATCATGTAAACGGTTGGCTTTAGCGCTTTATCAAAATCACCCATAAAAAAACCACCTACCAACATCGAAATTACTAACAAAGCAGTAATCCAATGCAGCGTTTTACTAAAGGTTCCGTATGATGTTTGCGTATTTTTTAAACTCAAAGTCATTTCTCCCTACGTTCTAATAAACCCAACACAACTTTAACAAAAGTTAGTTGGGTTTACAGTAGAACTTAGTGAAATGCTTATTTTTTCTTGGCTTTAGTTTGCTGAGATTGCTGCATGGTCGTTTGAGTTAAATCGAGCAATTCACGAATGGCTACAAAAAACATGGTGTAATTTAAGACAGTAGATGAACGAAGATCTGCCAAAATATAACGCCAACGTTCAATCAATTCTTGGTAATTACTTGCCCATGTTATCAAAGTGATGTTTAACGACTCTTTTTCTGATTGCGTATCAATAATACCTGCGGTTAATTGACGCTGCTGCCAATCAATATCATCCCTCAGCGCTTCACGTGACAAAGCCTCCCAATTATTTTCTGTAGGATGAATAATAATTTTAGTTCGTAGCCAATTTAAATCTAAAAATTCACCCAAACCAAAGTAAACTTTTGCAACTTCATCAATGCTTTTATCTAACTCATCAGCCGATTCAATAATATCCAGTGCAAAAAAATAAGAACGCGCTAATGCAATTTCTTGCGCTAGAGCCGTCGGTACATTGTTATCCTCGAGATCTTTAATAGTGAGAGCAGAGTGCTCTTTTTGACTCTCACTTAAAATATCCGGAATAACATTTTTTAATAGTTCAATGCCTGGACCATACAATTTAACCGTCGTTGCAATGTCTAAATTCATACGGTTTGATCGTAAGAACCATCGTGTCGAGCGACGCAATAAGCGAACGTATTGCATCATCATTTCCATTTGCATTTTAGAAGAAATACAGTTATCCAGCTGTTGAATTTCCTGCCAACGCTTAGGTAAATTAAAAATGGTTCGTGCAATAACATACGCCCTAACGATTGCTGACGTTGGTGCCCCTGTTTCATCATGCAAACGATAAACAAACGTAAAGCCCATTTCATTGACAATAATGTTACTTAGTTTTGTTGCAATTATTTCTCTACGAAGCTTATGCTCCGCCATGGCGTAGGCGTATTTTTTTCGTAGCGGTTTGGGAAATGAATCCACTAAAATGGATGCTAAATAAGGATCCTCCGGTACTGATGAATCTAAAATTTGTTCATTAATAATAATTTTGCTGTAGCAAAGTAAGACGGCAATGCCTGGTCTAAACAAACCTTGACCATTTAACTTTCGCTCCATTAAACTTTTTTCATCAGGAATGTATTCTAAATCTCTATCAAGCTTGCCTGAGTGCACAAGATAGGTAATGTATCGACCATGTAAAGCAACGTTTCTTACCGCCTGAAACGACGTTAAGCTAATGGCTTGTGTTTGTTGGTAATTATCATTTAAAACCATTTCTCCTACT